>DATLBA010000081.1:0-6867 GCA_035527275.1 Phycisphaerae bacterium | reverse complement strand
CTTCGACCATACGCCGCCCGTGGTCGTCGGCTGGAACGAACTCAGGAAGTGGCAGGAAGAGATCCGGAACTACCAGGCGAGGGCGATCAAGGTCGAAATCCGTCACGTGCTCGGCGGCCACGTGGAGTTTGCGATGGAGGATTCGCCGAAGTTGTTTGATTATCACACGGTGGAGTACGTGGTCGAGGTCCCCGCGCGCAAGACGCAGCGATGGGAATCAAACGGCCTCTTTCGCCTGGGGCGGAACCAGAAGCAGGACCGGGTCCAATTGGCCGAGTAGCGTCGCCGCGCGGGTCCTCTTGGCGCGTCGCGGAAAGGCCTTCCCATTTCCCGTTTTCCCCATTATACTTGCTTCTCCGCAGGCGGGGTGGGTGCCTGCGGCGTGCGAGTGCCCACAGAACCCAAGGGATGGAAAGGAGTGTCCAGGATGCCGCTGTGTCCGATGCGACAGATTGTGGATGAAGCCCGAAAGGGCGGTTACGGCGTGGGGGCCTACAACGTCAACAACATGGAGCAAATCCAGGCCATCATGGCCGCCGCAAGCGAAACCCACTCGCCCGTGATTGTTCAGGCCAGCCGCGGCGCCCTCGAGTATTCCAACCTCGTTTACCTGAAGCACTTGATGATGGCCGCCGTCGAGGACAATCCCGACCTGCCGATCGCCCTGCACCTGGACCACGGGCCGGACCTCGACCTGTGCAAGCAGGCCATCGAACTGGGCTTCACGAGCGTCATGATCGACGGCTCAATCGATTACGCCGCCACAACCGCCGACGGCAAGCATCCGCCCCGCTCCTTCGAGGACAATATTCGCGTGACGAGGGAAGTCGTCGATTACGCCCACGCCCGCGGCGTCAGCGTCGAAGGCGAACTGGGGACCCTCGGCGGAATCGAAGAAGATACCAAGACCGACCAGGTTATCCTGACGGACCCGGACGAGGTCGAGGAGTTCTGCAAGCGGACCGGCGTGGACGCCCTCGCCCTGGCCATCGGTACGAGCCACGGCGCCTACAAGTTCAAACACGAGCCGGCCCTCGCGCTGGACCTGGTCAGCGAGTGCCGCCGACGAACCCCGGACGTCGCCTTCGTCATGCACGGCTCCTCCAGCGTCCCGCAGGAACTCGTGGCCGAGGTCAACAAGTATGGCGGCAACATGCCCGGCGCGATGGGCGTGCCGATTCCCTCGATTCAGGAGGCGATTAAGCGCGGCATCCAGAAGATTAACGTCGATACGGACGGCCGCCTGGTCGTCACGGGCGCGATTCGCCGCGTCTTCGCCGAAAAGCCCGAGGTCTTCGACCCGCGCAAGTATCTGGGACCTGCGCGCGAAGCGCTGGCGAAACTCATCGCCTCGAAGATGCGCGATTTCGGCACCGCCGGACATGCGGGCGACTACAAGCCCAAAACGCTCGCGGACATGAAGGCGTTTTACGCCGGGTAGAGAGTAACTCTGCGTTCTGTGGCGGACTTTTCTCGTCTTGCGAGAAGAGGGGATACGCCGATACAATAGAATGGTAGGGGACAGGTAGGGAGTATACCATGACTCAAGGTTGGCTCAAGTGCCGGATTCTCAAGGGCATGTTCAGCGATGAGAGCACTATGGTCTACCACCCGCCAAAATCGCGTACGGCTTCGTCTTTCTTCGTGCCGAAAGACAAGGTCCGCGAGGGAGACGGCGCCGTTAGCGTGCGCTTTTTCCATGAGGGAGACACCGTGTGGGCCGTCCTGCCAGCGGAAAACCAGCCCGTTATTCCCGTTAACAAGGAAGACGTGATCCCCAACCCATGATACTTTCGAACGTCAGCATCCAAGAGGCGCTTGACAAGGGCTGGCTGGTGATCAACCCAGAGCCGACGCCTCGCCAGATGGGGCCGAACCTTCCCGACTGCCCTTACCAAACGAGCGCCGTGGACCTGCGATTGGGCCACGAGATCGCCTACTTCCGGGAAGGGCTGGCCATAAACATTGATTTGCGCCGGGGGACCTTTGCCGACCTGTTCGGCCCAAATTCTGAAAGCCGAACCATCTCGGACGAACAACCCTATTCGTTGGGGCCCCAAAAGATGGTGCTTGGAAAAACATTGGAACACGTCGAGCTGCCGATACCCACAGACGCAGAGGCGCCCTGCCTTGCAGCACGCATCGAAGGCCGAAGCTCGTATTCCAGGTGTGGCCTACTCGTTCATTTCACGGCGCCGACAATACACGCTGGCTTTGCCGGCACAGCAACGCTGGAACTGATCAACTTGGGGTCCATTCCTGTTCTGCTGTATCCCGAGACTCCCATCTGCCAGCTCATCGTCGAACAAGTGCACGGCAGACCTTTCCGCAACGACAGCCAATTCCAAGGCCAAACTGGGGTGAGCGGTTCATAGCAGCGCCAATGCCCATCGGGTGCGGTTTCCGCGATCCTCACTCGGCCTTATTCGCCCCCGACGCCGCCACCAACTGGCACGCCTCCAGCCACGAGTCGATGCTCTCGCCAGCGTCCGCCCACCAGCCATCGACGATCTCATAGGTCATGGTCCCCGCTTCGACGTAATGGTTGTTCACGTCGGTGATTTCGAGTTCCCCCCGGGCGCTGGGTTTCAGCGTGGGGATGATGCCGAAGACGTCCGGCGGATACATATAGACGCCGATGACGGCCAGGTTGGACTTGGGCGCCTTGGGCTTTTCGACGATTCGGGCGATGCGGTCGCCGTCGAGTTCGGCGATGCCGTAAGCCTCGGGGTTCGGGACCTCCTTCAGGAAGACCTTCGCGCCCGCCGGCTGTTTTTCGAACTTCTCGACGGCGCGGCGGATGGAGCGCTCGAGGATGTTGTCACCGAGGACAACGCAGACCTTGCTGCCCTCGGCGAATTCGCTCGCCAGATCCAGGGCCTCGGCAATGCCCCCCTCCCCTTTCTGGTAGGCGTAATGGAGCCGCGAGAGGCCGAACGCTTCGCCGTTTTCCAGCAGCCGGATGAAGTCGCCGGCCGAGTTGCCGCCCGTGACGATGCAAATGTCCGCGATGCCGGCCCCGACGAGGCACTCGACGGAATAGTAAATCATCGGCTTCGAATAGACCGGCAGCAGATGCTTGTTAGTGATTTTCGTGAGGGGATTCAGCCGCGTCCCCAACCCGCCTGCCAGAATCACACCTTTCATGGCCCCTCCTTCCGCTGCGGCTTGTGCGGCGCCAATCTACCGGCCGGTGGCGACCGGGTCAACCGGTCTCCCCAAGGGCTGGAATCCCGCACGCCAGAAACAGCGCAGCGCTGTTGTCGCAGCGCTCCGGGCCTCAGCCGTCCTCGTCCTCGGAGGCGGCGTGGGGCAGATGGGCCCGGCGCTCCTCTTCCGGCCAGCCGTGTGTCCGCTCGTGATGCTCCACGTCCTTGCCCCGAAGCGCAATCCCGATGCAGATCGCCAGCCCGCCGAAGAGGATCATCAGCGCCAGCGCCCCCGTAAGCGCCGCCGCCGTGCTGAGCCAGACCTCAAAGATAAAGTACGCCACCACGCCGGAACCCAAAATCGCAATCAGCCGCTTACGCCGACCGAGCAGGAACGCGAGGACCAGGAGCCCGAAGAAGACGATCTTCGCCACGCCCTGCCGCCAGTCGCCTCCCTCGCCGGTCAACTCCTGGGTCAGGATCTGATAGCCCAGGAGGCCGGTCAGGGCGACGGGCGTCACCAGCCGGATGCACAGTTCCCACCATCCGCCCAGGTGGATTTCCGAGACGGTGTTGACGTACTCGCGCAGCCGCGCCGTCCGGAAAAAGTACCCGATGGCGAGGCACTCGACGAGGCCGACGAACGCCAGGCCGTAGTCGCTGCACCAGCGGTCGAAGACGCCGACCCACGCCAGGCCGCCGCGCGTCGCAAACAGAAGACCCGCCAGGAAACCCGTCGCGCACAGGCCCGCGGTCACAATGTTGCGCGTCAGGAAACCGAACCGGTCGTGGAGACCGGCAACCGCCGCCTCGACCAGCGAGAAGAGCGAGTCGATGCCGAGGCTCAGCAGCGTCACGAAGAACAACACAGCCACCAGCGGCGGCCAGAAGCGGCCGAAGTCGCCCAGTTTGGAGATGGCCAGCGGATAGGTCACAAACGCCAGGTCCGGCCCGCCCTTGACCACTTCCCCGACCGGCACCCCGCCCTCCTTGAACGCGAGGAACCCGAGGACGCTGAAGACCACGAAGCCCGCCAGGAAACTCGTCGCGCAGTTCGCCAGGCTCGTAATGAACGCGTTGTTCGTGATGTCGCCGCGCCGGCGGTTGTAACTCGCATAGGCGATCATGATGCCGAAGCCCAGCGACAGGCTGAAGAAGACCTGACCGTATGCCGCCAGCCAGACCTTCGGCTCTTTCAAGACCTCAAAGTCCGGGTTCAGATAGTACTCGATTCCGGCGGCGGCGCCCGGCAGTGTCAGCCCCCGAATCGCAAGCACAATCAGCAGGACAACCGGCAGCGGAACCGTGATCATGACCACCCGCCCCACACGGTGGACCCCCTTGTGAATAATCAGGAAGACGGACAGCCAGGTGGCGGCCAGGCCGGCGACGAGCGGCCACTGGAGTTGCCAGATCTCGCCCTCCGTCGTCGCCTGGTTCAGGACGTGCGCTGTGAAATAGCCTTCGGCATCCTTCGCCCAGGGCAACGCCTCATCGAAAGCATACCAGAACGACTCGACGAGGAACTGCCACGAGTAGGCCATGATAATCGCATAGTAGAAGGAGATGATGCTGGCGGTGCCCAGGGCGAACCAGCCGACCCACTCGAAGTTACGATTGACCCGCCTGAGAGCCGCCGGCGCCGAGCCCTGGAACATCTGGCCCACGCCCATCTCCAGAATCATCAGGGGGATACCCGTCGTCACCAGCGCGATGATGTAGGGGATGAAGAACGCCCCGCCGCCGTTGGCGTGGACGATATACGGAAACCGCCAGACGTTCCCCAGGCCGACCGCGCTGCCGACTGCGGCCATGATGAAGGCCGTGCGGCTGTCCCAGCGGTCGCGCTTCTCGGGCGCCAAAGAGGTCTGGCTCATCACGGCCCCCCATGGGGCTCTCGCTGAACCGCCGAAAGCCGGGTGCGAGGTGGACGTGCCGCAGATTTTAGGCGGCCGGCGCCGAGACCGTCAAGCAAAAGACGCCGCTTGCGCGCGCCGGCTTCGAGCGCGCCGAACACACCCACCCGCAAAGCGAACGGCTCGAACTCTTGTCTCACGGGCTGCGGCCTGCTATCCTGCCCCGCCTTCACGAGGGAGAACCGATGCATACTCGCGCCGTCATCTTCGACATGGACGGGGTCCTCGTCGATAGTTACGAGCCCCACTTCGAGGCGTGGAAGCGCCTGGCCGGGCGCCTCGGCCAATCCATCAGCGAAGCGCAGTTCGCGGCCGTCTTCGGCCGCAAGAACCGCGACATCATCAAGACTCTCTGGGGCGACGATGTTCCGGAAGACGAAATCGAGGCCCTCGGCGGCTGGAAAGAAGTCCAGTACCGCGAGATCCTCCGCGAGAACTTCCCCGCGATGGACGGTGCGGCCGAACTGTTGGACGCGCTGAAGGCGGCCGGGTTCGCCCTGGCCGTCGGGTCGTCCGGACCGCCCGAAAACGTCGCCGTGGTCCTTGACGGGCTCGGGCGGGAGGGCTTCTTCGACGCGACGGTCACCGGCGATGAGGTCCGGACCGGCAAACCCGACCCGGAAGTATTCCTCAAGGCGGCCGAGAAGTTGGGCGTCCAGCCGCGCTGCTGCGCCGTCGTCGAGGACGCGGTCGCCGGCCTGGAGGCCGCCCGGCGGGCCGGGATGACGCCCATCGCGATCGTGGGCACCGCGCCGCGCGAGACCCTCGCCGAGCGCGCCGCCCTGGTCGTCGATTCGCTCCGCGACCTTTCGCCCGAGGCAATCGGCGCGCTCATCGACCCAAAAGCCGCACGGAAAAATGGCGTCTGACCGGCTCTGTTGAAAAGACCGTTTTAGGTAGAGACGCCGGATGATCATCAGGTTGACCGTCAGGACTCGCAAGAGGATTTCGCCGTCGATGGCGTGGTCGCGTCGGCTGCGGACCGCCGAGCCGAGCAGGTGTTTGAGCATCGAGAAGTCGGTCTCGACCTGCCGGTCGGAGCCGGACGAGGTGGCCCGCCGGCTCCAGGAACAGAAACCCGGCCCGAAGCCGAAGGCCAACGGCCAAAGCAATTAAGTAATGTGATATTATAACCGTGCCCTGTGACCAGGGCCTTGACGGGACACGGTTATGGGTGTCCCCGGAACTTCGGCAACCGTGCGCAATTTTGAGCAGCACGGAACCACCGTAGAATTTGACTTGGAGATCAGATACGACATCAATCTGGTCAGCAATTAGGTCGGGGAATCCGGCAGTAAGGGCGCTCACTCTCGCTGTGTGTCTCGTGGCGGCCTCCGCGGCGGCGGGGCTTTCCTTCTCGCCCCGTTCGCCAGGATACCGCTGTTCGGCGACCTGAGCCTCATAACCTTGATACCCTACGGGCAAAGGACGCCTTGCTCCGCGTTCCATGCCTCAGCGAAAGGATGACAGTACCATGCCCAAAAAGACCGGTGTAGCCCCCGACACGCTCATCACGGGATGGCTCATCCTCGGCGCTTTCCCCAACCCCGACCCGGCGCGGATCCTTGCCGCGCCCTATCTGCCCGAGCCGCCCCTGGCGCCGTCGCCGGGCGAGCACGTGGCGCACTTGGAGTGGCGGCCGGTCTATCAGAAAAACGGCGTGGTGGATTTGAACGCTATCGGCCTGCATCCGCGCGAGTACTGCGCGGCCTATGCCTTCACCTACGTTCACGCGGCGCGGAACGTTTCGGCCAAACTGCTGCTCGGCTCCGATGACGGCGTCGCCGCCTGGGTTAATGGCC
>DATLBA010000080.1:0-2740 GCA_035527275.1 Phycisphaerae bacterium | reverse complement strand
CCTCGCGTGCGTCCGGGCCTCGGCCAACCAGCCCACCCTGCGCTGGGAGAACGGACGGGCCGTCGTCCAGCAGACGTGGGACTTCCGGCCCACGCCGGGACGACCGATCGTCATCGAGGGACAGCAGAGGGTCCGCGTCCTTTGGGAAGGGGTATTCGCACCGGACTCAGACGGCGAGTGGCGGTTGCGAAGCGCCATGGCCCTGAAGCCCAAACGCATCACGCCGGAAGAGGCCGTGCGGTACCTGCCCAAGGGGTGATAGTGACCGGAAACCCGATGCCGCGGCATACGCTCAGTTGGGCGAGGGTTCCGCAAGGACTCTTTCTGGTTCAACCGTCCGCAACCCAAAGCGAATCGTGTTTTCAATCAGGGTTATCTTTTTCATCCGGTGCCGCTGGCAGCAGATGGGGCAGGTTCGCTCGGAGTTGGTACTTGACGCCTTCGGGCGTGTCGGGCGACTCAAAGATCTGCCTAAGGACCGGGCGGGCTATCGCCTCCAGTTGAGGCCGGTTGGGAATGGAAGGATCAGGGTTCGGCGCGTTCGGAGGGAACATCCAAAAGAGTCCCCGTGTCGCCGACGGCCGCAGGTCGGGATCTTTCAGGAAGTCCAGGAGCCGCCGCAGCGCCGGCTCTGTGCGGACATGACCCAGCCACTCGGTGGCAGAGTACTTGCCCGGCTTGTTGGCGGAGATCATGGCCGTAAAGTCGCGAAAGGCTCGGTCAGGGTCGATCGCGCCTAGAATCTCCGTAACCTCATCGTAGTGGCCGGAACCACCGTGATGCGCGGCGCCAGGGTTCGTTAACCATGCCCAGAGGGGATCATAAACGTCACCCTTGCGATCGCCGACGGCGATGAGTATCGAATATGCCGGCACCAGCATCGGATCCATCAAGTATGGGTTTGGTCCCGGCGGCGGATCAATCGCCCAATCGACAAGTGCGGCAAGGGTCGCGGGGTCGCGAGACCTGGCCAGTTCTTGTACCGCCTCGTCATGGAGGTGCGGGTTCATTCGTTGCGTCAGGCGAAAGAGCAGCCCCATAGGCTTGCCCTGGACGACTTGGCCCCAGCCCTCTGCCAGGACAGCCGGCTGCACCTGCTCGCGCGCTGTCAGCGTGGGCGCGACTTCGGAGGGCAGGAAGTATATGGCGCTCTGGCGGGCGTTAGGGAGGATGTTGAATGGCACGTCATTTCCGGGGTGGTACATCGGCATCTTGTAGCACAGGAAGGGTCCCCCCTTCGGATTGTCCCGGCCTATAATAACGGGAGCAAGTTTGTCCTCGATGGAATACCCGCTCTTTAACGACACAGCGACAACGTCGCCCGGCTTGACGGCCTTGCCCTTCAGAACCGACTCGACCCGCAACGTCAGTGTCTGGTCCTCGTGCTTCTCGTACTTTCCGACGAGGACCAACTCCGCCGCCACCATGTCTTTCCATGTCATGTGAGGATAGGGGTCCAAGGAGATGTCGGCGTCGAGCATCTTGGGCACGACAGCCAGAACAGCGGCGGCCACAAGCAGAGCGGCAACTCGTGCGGCCAATCGGTCGAAGGGGTCCGTGTGGTCTCCCTTTTCACGATGCAGCAAAGGAGTAAGTACCGTTATCCATCGAATTATACGCCCCTGCTGGTCAGAAATCGGCGCAAATTGGGACTACACTTGCCGGGCTACATCGTTACAGCGATTCTTGTGCTGCCTTCCAACCTCGGTGTTCCTTGTTCAACGTCCCCCCTCTCCGTCACAGCCGCAGGTCCCACTTGCGCACATCGTCCAGGCGCGCGTGGTCCGTCAGGTCCCACTGGAGCGGCGTGACTGTCACGTACCGGGCCGCCAGGGCCGAAACGTCCGTCTCGGCCCCCTCGTCCTCCGCCTGGGGGTCGCCCGTGATCCAGTAGTAGGTCCGCCCGCGCGGGTCGCGTCGGCCGTCCCACTTCTCGCGCCACCCCTTCATGCTCTGGGGGACGACTTTGACGCCCTTCGGCGGACCGGCCGAGAGGTCCGGAATATTGATATTGAGCAGCGCCCCGCGCTCGGGCCTGCCGGCGATGAATTGCTCGATCAGTCTTTGCGCCACCCCTGCGCCCGCGTCGAAGTCCACCGCCTCGCCGTCCTCCAGGCTGACCGCCGCGCTCGGCACGCCGTAGAAAGCGCCCTCGACCGCGGCCGCCACCGTGCCGGAATAAAGGACGTTGATGCCGACGTTCGCCCCCAGGTTCAGACCGCTCACCACCAGGTCCGGCCGCTCGGGCAGGAGTTCCAGGAGCGCGAGTTTGACGCAGTCGGCCGGGCTCCCCTCGATGCCGAACCCGACGACGCCGTCGCCCAGGTCCATGCGGTGGCAGAGGACCGGCTCGGTCAGGGAGATGGAGTGGCCGACGGCGGACTGCGACGTGGTGGGCGCGACGACGGTCACCTCGCCCAGGCCGGCGAGCGCCCGGCGAATCGCCACCAGGCCGGGGGCCATGATGCCGTCGTCGTTCGTCGCCAGGATGCGCATGCCGAGCCCCGCTCCGCCCGCCCGCCAGAGGAAAGCATTGTCCCCAGCGCCCCACGCGCTTAGGATAACGGTAGCCGCCGGCGATGGCAAGGATGCGAGGCAACCTGTCGCCGCAAAGTGATAATGTCCGGTTTCCGCAAAGTAGAATTGTCCTCTTTCCGGCCGGGTGGCCGGGAGGAGGACGAGGATGGAACTGCGGATGAGCCGGAAGGAACGGGATCGGTTGAAGGTGGTGGCGGCCTTG
>DATLBA010000079.1:0-2196 GCA_035527275.1 Phycisphaerae bacterium | reverse complement strand
TCGCAACTTGCGCAAGGTTTTCCCCGAACTGGAGACCCCCAAACCAGAGGCCGACAATACGGACATGTGAACGCGAGGAAAAAGGGGGGGAAAGGGGACACCCATCTATGAGCAAGTTTCTGTCCAGTCGCATCCGGGCCGCGAGGGGTCGCGCGGCCTGCGTCAGCCCGTCTTCTTCGGCAGGCTTTGGATGATCGGGCCTGCCGCGGCATAGTTCCGGTGCGCCAGGACTCAGGGCAAGCCTCTGCGTTGAAACCACCCCCGGCGTGCAAATCCCGTGCCAAACTTCGCGGGAAAACGGCCAGCCCATCCACGCCGCTCCATAAAATAGTCGCTAAAACGAGGGTTTTGCTAGGCAAAACCGGGGCGGTTATCGCCCATTTCCGGGCCAAATCGGGGGCATAGTCGCGGGAAAATGGGGCGTTTTGCACTCCACGCGGAGTCTTCCACACCCCAAAACGCCCCTGGCGCTCACCAAATGCGGTTGCGACCCCCCAAAAAACGCCTCCAAAATCCGCCAGCCCCCCAAAAAAATTTTCCGGATTTTTTCCGCCGTCGCCCTGCGGGCTATGGCGGACGGGTCGGGCTATGGCGGACAAGTTAGTGCACTGGCGGGCAAGCCGCCAGTGCCACCCGGGCCGGAAACGGCGCGCGCTCTCCTGGCGCGCAGGGCTTGCAGCTAAGCAAGGATTCGCTCGACGAGGGGTTTGAGGCGCTCGGCGTGGCGGCGGTCGCAGACCAAGAGGCCCCCCGGGCCCTGGACGATGACCGAGTTACGGACGCCGACGACGAGGACGGGATGGTCGGCGTCGGCGATGATGACGTTGCCGCTCGCGCGGTCCAGCAGGACGGAGCCCCGGACTCGGTTCCCGTGTCGGTCCGCCGGGAGCAACTCTGTGGCCGCCTCCCAGCCGCCCACGTCGCTCCAGTCAAACCGGGCGGGCACGCTCCACACATCCTCGGCCTTCTCCATGATGCCGTAGTCCACGCTGACGGGCCGGAGACGCCGGAACGCCTCCCGCGCCCGGCGGGCGAACGCTTTCGTCCCGATCGCTTCGCCGAGCGGCTCCAGGAGTGCGCACGTCTCGGGCAGAAGGCGCCGCGCGGCCTCCAGGAGGGTCTCGGCCCGCCAGATGAACATGCCGGCGTTCCAGAGATACCGGCCGGAGGCGAGGTACGTTTCGGCCTGTCGGCGAGTGGGCTTCTCCTTGAACTGTTCGACGCAAGCGGGCTGGGCGCCTTTCGGGCGCCGCGCGAGGCGAAGGTATCCGAAACCGGTGGCGGGGTAGGTGGGGCGGATGCCGATCGTCCCCAGGCCGCCGTCGCGCGCCCGCTTGACGGCGGCGGCGACCGTCCGGCGGAAGGCGTCGGTATCCCGGATGAGATGGTCGGCGGGGGTGACGACGGAGACGGCGCCGGGGAAGCGTCGGCGGGCGACGACGGCGGCGAGGATGACGGCGGCGGCGGTGTCGCGCCGCATCGGTTCGGCGATGATGTTTTCGTGCGGCAGGTTGGGCGTCTGCTCGCGGACCAGGCCGACGTGGGCGGCATTGGTCATCACGAGGATGCGCCGCCACGGGACGAGCCGACGGGCGCGCAGGGCGGCCTGGGCGTAGAGGGAGCGGCCGGTCAGGGCCGTGAGAAACTGTTTGGGTCGTTCGGCCGTTCCGAGCGGCCAGAACCGCGTGCCGAATCCGCCCGCCATGATGACAGCGACGGCGTCGCGGAAGGTTTCTCGCGGTCGCGTGCGTTTGCGGTGGGCCGTCATGGGGCCTCCCGGTGCAGGTCGGGGGGCGCCTCGATGAGGCGGGCGCGTTCGGAGCGCTGGACCTTGCTGCTCTGGCGGTGCAGATGGATCCGCAGCAGGGCCATCAGCCAGGCCAGGGTGGATTCAGCGCCCTGGTTTTCGTTGACGCGGCTGGGGTGGAGGCCGTCGCGGCAGCCGCCGCTTTCCGGGTCGTAGAGGGGCACGAGGAGGTCGTTGCGTCCGAGGAACCAGTCAAAGGCCCGCTGGGCGTGCTCGAGCCAGACGCCTTCGCGCGTCGCGGCGTAGGCTTCGAGGCACGCTTCCACCATGCTGTGGGCCTCGATGGGCTGCTGGTCGAACCGGGCTTTCTCCTTGCCGCGCTCGTACCATCCCTGGTTGCCGATGGGCGAGAACCATCCGCTCGGGCTCTGCTGGACTCCGACGAGCCA
>DATLBA010000078.1:0-52306 GCA_035527275.1 Phycisphaerae bacterium | reverse complement strand
CCGGCCATCGTTTTCAACTTCACGGTGACCAACCCGACGGATCGGCCTGTGCGGGCGTCCGTCGCGGCGACGCTTCAAAACGGCGTCGGCTGGGACGGCGCCGCGCCGATCGTCGGCGTCGCGTGTCCTCTCTACGGCGGCAACTTCAACGCCGAAGCGGTTCGGCATGATATGACGCTCATCTCCATGTCACGCGGCGAGGTCGGAAAGGTCGGCGAGGAAAGCATGGCCCTCGCGACGCTGACCGACGATGCCGGCGCTCTCGCGCAGTGGGACGACCTGGAGGCCCTCTGGAAGGACTTCAGCGCCGATGGCCGATTTGATACCCGCACCCGCGCCGGGCCCAGTCAGAAGGGGCGAACCTGGAACGCCGCCCTTGCCGTCCCGCTCGAGTTGGAAGCCGGCGGCTCGCAAACCGTGACGTTTCTGGTGACGTGGTATTTCCCCAACCGGACCGTCAACTGGTCTCAGGGGTGGCTGAGCGAGGAGGAACAGAAGACCCGGCCGCGCATCGGCAATCACTACAATACGCGGTTCGGTTCGGCCCTCGAGGTGAGCACTTACGTCGCTGAGCATTTCGACCGCCTGAGTCGCCTGACCCGGCTCGCGCGCGACACGTTTTACGACACGACGCTGCCGGAGGCGCTCATCGATTCAGTGACCTCTCAGATGAGCATCGTCCGCACGCCCACTTGTTTTTGGACGCAGGACGGGCGGTTTTTCGGTTTCGAGGGGTGCTGCGGCGCTTCGACGTCACACCATGCGGGGCCTGCGGAGGGCTGTTGCCCGCTCAACTGCACCCACGTCTGGAACTACGAGATGGCCCTGTCGCGGCTGTTTCCGTCGCTGGAGCGCACGATGCGCGAGACGGAATGGCTCGTCCAGCAGCATCCGACGGGCTATCTCCCCCACCGTGTCGTCATGCCGCTTTTCCTGCCGCGCCTGTGGGGCCGGAAGATCGGGGGACCCGAAAAGCCCGCCCTCGACGGCCTGTTGGGCGCCATCCTAAAGACCTACCGCGAATACCGGGCCTCGGGCGACGCCGAGTGGCTCCGCCGCATGTGGCGGTCCGTCAAGAAGGCCCTCGAGCACCTCTGGACCACGCACGACCCCGAAAAAAGAGGCACCATCGAAGGCGAACAGCCCAACACCTACGACATCTCCATCTACGGGGCCAATACCTTCATCGGGACGCTCTACCTGGCGACCCTGAGGGCGGTCGAAAGAATGGCCGACCTGATGGGCGAAGATGACCTGGCCGCCGAGTGCCGACGCGTCTTTGAGCGCGGCCGCACGACCCTTGAAGAGCGACTCTGGAACGGCGAGTACTACATTCAGGACGTGGACCTCGAAACGTATCCCGAGCAAAACTGGGCAACCGGATGCCACAGCGACCAACTCTTGGGCCAGTGGTGGGCCCACGTTCTCGGCCTCGGCTACGTTCTGGACCCTGAGCACGTCCGCACCGCGGCCCGGTCTATCTTCTGCTACAACTTTCGCGACCACTTCCGCGGCCACAAGCAGCAGCCGCGCCAATTCGTCACGGAAGATGACCCTGGCCTCTTGATGTGCTCCTGGCCGAATGGCGGCCGGCCCGAGGTTCCGACGCAGTACTCCGACGAGATCTGGACGGGCATCGAGTATGAGGTGGCCGCGCTGCTGCTGTTTGAAGGCGAAGTCGAGCCGGCCCTGGAGATTCTCAAAGCGACGCGCGCCCGCCACGATGGACGAAAGGAAAATCCCTGGAACGACGTCGAATGTGGCGACCATTACGTGCGCGCGATGGCGTCCTGGGCGATTCTGGAAGCCGCGTCAGGCTTTACGTGCGACGCGGGCGCGGCCCACCTCGGCTTTGCCCCTGTTCTTGCGCCCATGGATTTTCGGGCACCGTTCTTCGCCCGCGACGGCTGGGGCACGTTCGCCCAAAAAATAGGCGCCGGTCAACAGATCGAGACCGTCACGGTGGCCTTCGGCTCGCTTGAAGTCCAATCGCTCCGCTTCAGCCCGCAGATTCCGGTCAAATCCGCGACCGTTACCGCCGACGGTCAGGAGGTGGCCGCGGCACTTTCCCAAACCGACGGCGACGCCGTCCTGACGCTCAGCGATCCGGTCACGGTCCGCGCCGGACGGGCACTGACCGTCACCTTATCCTGAAACCTCCGCCGACCGGCGCCAATCGGGATTCGTTTCGTCCGCCGCAGCGCGTGGCAGCTCAAGGCGAAAACGCAGGATCGGCGAAACGTGTTGGCAATGCGGCGGGTGAAGCAGGTGGCCTTTTGGATTTGTTGGGAAGGCGGAAAGTGGGCAGGGGGCAACGGGGCACTACAGGTCCAGTTCGGCTTTGATCGCCAGGAGGTCGTCGTACACCTTGCGGCGGGTGTCGGGGATGTAGTTTCGAAGGACGTAGGCGGAGTGGAAGGTCGGCATGAGTTTGGCGCCTCGATAGGGATGAAAGCGGCCGCGAAGACGCGTGATGCCGTCGTGCGTCTGGAGCAGGGTCTGGGCCGCGACGCCGCCGAGCGCGCAGATGATCTTCGGGCGAATGATCTCCAGTTGCCGCATCAGAAAGGGGAGACAGTTGGCGATTTCCTCCGGCGTCGGGTTGCGGTTGCCGGGTGGGCGGCACTTGATGATGTTGCAGATAAAGACCTGGTCGCGCGTCAGGTCGATGGACTGGATCATTTTCGTGAGGAGTTGGCCGGCGCGGCCGACGAAGGCCAGGCCCTGGCGATCTTCATCGGCTCCGGGCCCTTCGCCGACGAAAACGAGCCGCGCGCCCGGGTCGCCCTGGCCGGGCACGGTGTGGGTCCGGTTGGCGACCAGTTCCTGGCATCGGGTGCACTCGGCGACTTCGGCGGCGATGCGGGCAAGGGCATCCTCTCGGCTCGCGCCCCCCTCAAGATCGGGGCTGCCGAAGTTAAACAGGTCCTGCCCTTCGTCGTGCGGGGCTGCCGCCATCGAGAGTTCCTCGCGCATGGCGTCGGCGGCGCGGGCTTCCGGCGCGCCGGCTCGAAGCGTATCGTCCGGTGCCTCCGGTTCCGGTGCTGCGGCACGCGGGACGGCCGAGACGCGGGGCACCGCTGCCCGGCCGAAGCGGGCCTCGTCTTCCAGGCGGAGGCGAAGTGTCCGGACGATGCGGCGGAACTCGTCCCGCCCCTGCCGGCCGGATGCGCCCTCAGCATCGGAAGCCATCGCCGTCAGGTGTCCTCGCGTTTCTGAAAGTCCTCGATGATCGCGACGCCGGCGCTGGTGCCGATGCGCGTGGCGCCGGCCAGAACCAACTCTTTAACCTGCTGGAAGGTGCGGATGCCACCGGCGGCCTTGACGCCCGCGCGGTCGCCGACCACTTCCCTCAGGAGCCGCACGTCGTGGACGGTGGCGCCCTTGGGACCGAAGCCGGTGCTGGTCTTGACGAAGTCGGCGCCCGCTTCGAGCGCCAGTTCCGCCGCCCGCGCCTTCTCCTCGTCCGTGAGGTAACAGCACTCGAGAATAACCTTCAGACACAGGGCGGTGGTCACTTTTCGGACGGCGGCGATCTCGTTGCGGACGTCGGCATAGCGGCCGCTCTTCATCGCAATCAGGTTGATAACCATATCGACCTCGCCCGCGCCGCCTTCGACGCACTGGCGGGCCTCTCTGCTCTTAACGGCCAGACCCGAATGGCCGAGCGGGACGCCGACCGTCCCGCCGACCATCACGTCCGAGCCGTGCAGAAGGTGCGCCGTCCGCTCGACGTCGTATGGCGGCACGACGACCGTGTGGAACCCGTAACCGATGGCCTCCTCGCAGGCGCGCTCGACGTCTTCGATGGTGTGGTCCGGCGCGAGGACCGTGTGGTCAATCAGCCGGGCCAGCGTCTCAACCGTCATGTTGCGGACTGTTTCCTGGGTGGACATAACTTGTGGAGGTTACCGGCCCCATCCCGCGGGTTCAAGCCAAAACCCCCCGGGAAGGTCGGCAGGGGGTCTCTTCCCCGGCGCCGCCAAATGCCAGTCGCGCGGCGGGCGCCTACTTCAGCACGACGCCGCCCGTGCCGCGCGCGATGCGGCCGATGCGGTGTACCGTTTCGCCTCCCTTTTCGAGCATCGCCGCGATGTGGTCCGCGTAGTACGGGCTGACGATCAGGACGAACCCGATGCCCATGTTGAAGACGCGCCACATTTCTTTGGCGGCGACGTTGCCGGTTTTTTGGAGCCAGCCGAAGATGGGCGGCACCGGCCAGGTATCCTTTCGGATTTCGGCGTGCAGCCCTTCGGGGATGACGCGCGGGACGTTGCCCGGAATCCCGCCGCCCGTGATGTGGGCCATGCCATGCACGACCCGCTTGCGCTCGTAATGATTCAGGACACGAAGCACCGGCCGCGGGTAAAGCCGCGTGGGCTTGAGTAACTCGTCGGCCACCCGGACGCCGAGGCCGGGAATCTCGTCGCCCACGCCGAGGCCGGCCGTCTCGAACACGATCTTGCGGACGAGGCTGTAACCGTTGGAGTGGAGGCCGCTCGATGCCAGGCCGAGGACGGCGTCGCCGGCGACGATGCGCGAGCCGTCGATGATGCGTTTCTTCTCGACGATGCCAACGGCAAAGCCGGCGAGGTCGAAATCCTTCGGGGCGTAAAATCCGGGGAGTTCGGCCGTCTCGCCGCCCAGAAGGGCACAGTCGCACGCCTCACACGCCTCGGCCACGCCGACGACCACATCCGCCAGCGTCCCCGATTCCAGACGCCCCGTGCCGAGGTAATCCAGAAAAAAGAGCGGCTCGGCACCGAGCGTCAGAATGTCGTTGACGCACATCGCGACACAGTCCTGACCGACGGTGCGATAGCGGCCGGCATCGATGGCGACGCGCAGTTTCGTCCCGACGCCGTCCGTGCCGGCTACCAGGAGCGGGTGCCTGTAATTGCGCTTGAAGATTCGTTCATTGTAATCGAGGCTGAAGACGCCGGCAAAATGGCCGTACTGGTCCGGGACGCGCGGACCGTGGGTCCGCTTGACGGCCGTCTTGATTTGCTCGATGAGTGCGTCGCCGGCCTCGATGTCCACGCCGGCGTCCTCGTAGGTGAGGGGTTTGGCCATTGGGGTGCCTCCTCGGGCCGCCCGGTCATCCTACCGCGGTCGCGGCCCGACTCCAAGCATTTTTGACGGCGGCTCGCGCCGCCCGCTTTGCAGGAGGGGCATGCGTCGGTGCGCTTGAAGGCCTGCCGCGGGAACACCGGCGGCGCCGAACGTATCCGCGACCAATGGCCGCGGCTCGAACTTTTTTCATCTGTATCAGGCCGCCGGACGGCGCTGGGTTCCGTCCACCTAGAGAAAGGCCAGGAGGACGTTCAGGAGGATGGAAACGCAGAGGATGACGATGAGGATGATGGCCAGTCGGTTGACGGCGAAGGGGCTGGGCGGTTCGGCGCCGGGGCCTCGGGACCCGGCCTGGACCTCGGCGGAGGCGGGTTCTCCTTCGGCCAGGCCCGCTATCAGTGCGTCCTGCATGCCCACCTTTTCGCGGGCGATGCGGGGCGGTTCGCCCTGGGCCACCGACCTCAGGTCCACCAGGAGGTCCTCCGTGGAGTTGTAGCGGTCCTGGGGCCGCTTGCTCATCATCACTTCGACGATTTCGCTGACACCCGCCGACAGGTCCGGATTGATGTGGTCGGGTGGCGTCAGGGGGGTGGTGACGTGCTTCTGCATCACCTTTTGCGGCGTGGGCGCCGTAAAGGGAGGCCGGCCGGTGAGCATCTCGTAACATGTCGCGCCGAGCGAATAGATGTCGGCGCGGAAGTCGATGCCCGGATCGCCGCGAACCTGTTCCGGCGCGATGTAGTAGGGCGTTCCGTAGGCCTTGCCGGCTTCGTCGAGAGCGGCGGTGACGTCGGCGGCCTGTCGTGCGAGGCCCATGTCGGCCAACTTCGCCACCCCCTCGCGGGTCAGCATGATGTTTCTCGGTTTGACGTCGCGGTGGATGAATCCGCGGGAGTGGGCGTGCGCCAGGGCCTCGGCGATCTGAAGGATGATTCCGAGCGCCTCGCTTTCCGCCAAAGGCCCGCCGCGATCCTTCAGCATGTCGTGAACGGTCGTCCCGTCGATGTATTCCATAATGAAATAGGAGTAGCCGTTGGTTTCACCGGCGTCGATGGCCTGGACGATGCCTGAGTGGCTGAGTTGGGCGGCGCTCTTGGCCTCCTGAATGAACCGGCGGCGCGACTCGGGGTCCCGCGCCGCCTTCGACAAGAGGATCTTGACGGCGACGATTCGGTCCACGCTGACCTGGCGACCCTTGTAGACGACCGCCTGGCTGCCTCGCCCGGTCCGCTCAATGATTTCGATGCCGGGAATCTCGAGCGACGTGGATAAGGTTTCTTCCTTAAGGGAGGCGAGGACCCGCCTGGCCTGGTTCCTCGTCAGGGCCCCGACGCGGACCAGAGCCTCGGGCAGGCTCAGGCGTTCTCCTTTTTCTTCGGCCTGGTTGAGCAGCCGCCTGGCTTCCCGCAGTTCCTCCTCGCTCGCGAGGCCGCGCTCGACCACGCACCGCTCGAAACGTGTTTCAGAGGATGTGGGCATAGGATTTGTCACACCAAGTGCGTATCGGCGGCTAACTGTCGCCCAGGCCGAGGCGGGTGTCAATCAAAAATTGACACCGCCTTGCTCATCTTCCTATAATGTGTTCTCCGTGCGGATACCCGCGACCTTACGGTCGCGGGCCGAAAGGCGAGCCCGGAGCCGCGACCCTTCGACAGGCAGGGCAAGCCCCTCGGTCGCGGGCACGCTGCAGACGGTCGGCGCACCGAAACACAGAGAAACGCATTGAAACCTTTGGCATGAGGCTGTGAAGGGGCGGTTACGTGGATCTCGGCATCGACATTGGCTCGGTCAGCCTGAAACTTGTTCTTCTGGATCCAGACACCCGCGTCATCCGCGAGGAGTATATCCGCACGCGCGGGAAATCGCTCGAGACCGCCCTCGAGGCGCTCGAAGCGCTTTTCGAGGAGGTGCCGGCCAGCGAAATCGAGGGGGTCGCGCTGACCGGTGCCGGCACGGCTGTCCTCGGCGAACTCTACGGCATCAAACCGGTCAACGAGGTCATCGCCCAGGCCCAGGCCACCGCGCATCTCCACCCCGAAGTGCGGACCATCATCGAGATCGGCGGCGAAGACTCGAAACTAATCCTTCTGGAGGAGGACCCGAAGACCGGCCGCCTGCGCGTCAAAGACTTCGCAATGAACGCCCTGTGTGCCGCCGGCACGGGATCCTTCCTCGACCAGCAGGCGACGCGCCTCGGCGTCAGCATCGAAAAAGAGTGGGGCGAGATGGCGCTGCGCTCCGAACACGTGCCGCGACTGGCCGGGCGATGCTCGGTCTTCGCCAAGAGCGACATGATTCACCTCCAGCAGGAAGGCACGCCCGATTACGACATCGTGGCGGGCCTGTGCTTCGCCATGGCGCGGAACTTCAAGGCCGGCATCGGCAAGGGCAAGGAGTTCCTGCCGCGCATTGCCTTCCAGGGCGGCGTGGCCGCCAACGCCGGCATGGTCCGCGCCTTTACCGAGACCCTCGAACTTGAGGACGGCGGCCTGCTGATTCCCGAGCACTTCGCCTCGATGGGGGCGATCGGCGCTTGTTTGGTGGCAAAGGAGCGCGGCACTCCGGGGCGCATCCCCGGCGCGACGGCGCTCGAACCGCTCCGCGACTATCTGGCGTCGCGCCGCTACGGCGGCGGCGAACTTCGTTCGCCCCTCGAAGACGACCGGTATGAAATCCGCATCGAACCCGACCCCTTCCCCGATGGCGATGGGCCGGTGGACGTGTTTGTCGGCGTGGACGTCGGCAGCATCTCGACGAACGTCGTCGCGGCGGACTCACGAGGCCGCGTCCTCGGCCGCGAATACCTGATGACCGCCGGCCGGCCCCTCGCCGCCGTCACCGAGGGTCTCTACAAAGTCGGCCGGGCGCTCGAGGAGCGCGGCGGGAGGGGGCGCGTGCGGGTGCGCGGCTGCGCGACGACCGGCTCCGGACGCTATCTGACCGGCGACTTCATCGGCGCCGACATCGTCAAGAACGAGATTACCGCCCACGCGACCGGCGCCTTGCTTCTCGAACCCGAGGTGGACACCATCTTTGAAATCGGCGGCCAGGACTCCAAATACGTCAGCCTCGATGGCGGCGCCGTGGTGGACTTTGCGATGAACAAGGTCTGCGCCGCCGGGACCGGCTCCTTTATCGAGGAGCAGTCCGAGCGGCTGGGCGTCGGCCTGAACGACGGCGAGTTCAACCGGTTGGCCCTTGCGGCCGACGAGCCGCCCGCCATGGGCGAACGATGCACCGTCTTCATGGAAACCGACATCAACCGCAACCAGCAGCGCGGCGTGACGGTAGACGACCTGTGCGCGGGGCTCTGCTACTCCATCGTTCAAAACTACCTGAGCCGCGTCGTCGAGAGCCGCCGCATCGGCAATCATATTTTCTTTCAGGGCGGCACGGCGTACAACCGCGGCGTCAAGAGCGCGTTCGAGAAGGTGCTCGGCAAAAAGATCATCGTCCCGCCGCATCACGATTGCATAGGCGCCATCGGCATGGCGCTGATCGCGCGCGACTGGTACAACAAAACCGGCCGCGAAAGCACCTTCCGCGGCTTCGACCTCCGCGACGTCCATTACACCTTTGACACGTTTGAGTGCCAGGACTGTGCCAACCGCTGCGAAGTGCACGTCGTCAAGATCGAGGGTGATTCCGACGGCAAAGACGCTGGGGCAGGCCGCACGCTTTACTACGGCAGCCGGTGCGGCAAGTTCGACGAGTCCGACCGCGAAAGCCTCGGCAAGCACCTGCCCCGCCTCTTTGTCGAACGCCAACGTATGCTTGAAGAAGCCTACCCCAACAAGAAGCCCGACCAGCCCAACGGCAAGACGATTGGCCTGCCGCGAATGACCCACCTCTGGGAACTGATGCCGATGTGGAAGGCGCTGTTCACGGAACTGGGGTTCGAGGTCATCATCTCATCGCGGACCGTCGGCAAGATCATCCGCCAGGGCGTCGACGAGGTTGCCGCCGAGACGTGCTTCCCCATCAAGGTCGCCCACGGCCACGTCCGGGACCTCGTCGAAAGAGGAGTGGACTACATCTTCCTGCCGACCATCGTGGACATGCCCAAAGGAACCGGCGAGATTGTTAACTCCTACGTTTGTCCCTACATCCAGTCGGTGCCGTTCATAATCCGCTCGGCGATGCCGGACGTGGACTGGGACGAGAAGATGGTGGCGCCGACTCTGCACTTTTCTCGCGGCCCGAAGGCCGTGCGCAAGGACCTCGAGCAAATGGCTGCGCGCCTCGGCGTCGGCCGCAGCCGCGCTCGCCGCGCCATTCGCGCCGCTTTCGAGGCCCAGGAGCGCTTCCAGGAGGCGCTTCAGGCCCGGGGGCGGGAAGTGCTCGCGGCACTCGGGCCCGGCCAGACCGCCCTGGTCGTCGTCTCGCGCCCCTACAACGGCTGCGACCCGGGGCTGAACATGAACATCCCCGAGAAGTTGCGCGACTTGGGGCGCCTGGCCATCCCGATGGACATGCTGCCGCTCGAAGAGGTGGACATCTCGGCCGACTACCCGCACATGTACTGGAAATACGGCCAGAAGATCATCGCGGCGGTGCGCATCATCGCCGACGATCCCCGCCTTTACCCCGTTTACATCACGAACTTCGGATGCGGCCCCGACTCGTTCATCATGAAATTCGTGGACCGTGAACTGAAGGGCAAACCCTGCCTCGTGCTCGAGGTGGACGAGCATTCGGCCGACGTCGGCGCCATCACTCGCTGCGAAGCGTTCCTCGACAGCCTCAAGGGCGTCCGGGAGCGCGACACGCGCCTCACCAAGAAGGTCCGCGCCCACAAGTGGGACTACAGCCGCAAAACCTACGGTGAACGGACCATCTACATCCCCTACATGGACGACCACGGCTTCGCGATGGCCGCCGCCATGCGCGCCGGCGGCGTCGAAGCCCGCCAGATGCCCATGAGCGACGAAGAAACGCTCCTCTGGGGTCGAAAGTTCACCTCCGGCAAGGAATGCTACCCCTGCATCATCACCACCGGCGACATGCTCCGCCAGATTCACTCGCCGGGTTTCGACCCCCAGCGTAGCGCCTTCTTTATGCCGACCGCGTTCGGGCCCTGCCGCTTCGGTCAATACAACAAGTTCCAGCGGATGGTGCTCGACGACCTCGGCCTCGAAGACGTTCCACTCGTCCTGCTGGACCAGGACAAGGACTTCCAGGGTGACCTCAAAAACCTCGGCGCCGATTTCCGCCGCCTGGCGTGGAGCGGCATCGTTTTCGTCGATACGCTTCAGAAGTTACTCCGCGAGACGCGCCCCTATGAAACGAACAAGGGCGAGTGCGACCAACTCTACGAGCATTACCTGCGCCGGTGCGAAGAGGTGATTGAGGGGCGAGGCAATCTGCCGGCGCTGGCGCGCGAGGCGTGCCGCGCGTTCCAGGCCATCGCTGTGGACCGTTCGCGCCACCGGCCGCGCATCGGCATCGTCGGCGAGGTCTTCGTCCGCTGCAACCAGTTCACCAACAACTTCATGGTCCGAAAAATCGAGGCCCTCGGCGGCGAGGCCGTCCTGCCGCCCTTCGAGGAATGGGTCAACTACATCGCCTGGAGCCGCGTCACCGACGCCCGCATCGAACGCAACTGGTCCCGCCTGCTCGTCGAACGCATCACCGCGTTCGTCCAGCGGCGCGAAAAACACAAGGTGCTCGAGCCGTTCCGCGGCGCCATCCGCCACTTCTTCGACGAGCCGCCGTCCGACCACGTGATCGACCTCGGCCGGCGCTACCTCGACCCGGCCGTGCGCGGCGAGCCGATCCTCTCGATGGGCCGCCTCGTTGAATGCGTCGAGGACGGCTGTGACGGCGTCATGAACCTCCACCCGTTCAACTGCATGCCGGGCACGATCGTCAATGCGCTCCTGACGAAGTTCAGCAAGGAGCACGACATGCCCGTCCTGAAGGTGGCCTACGACGGTCTGGAACAGGCGACCGCCATGGTCCGCCTCGAAGCCTTCATGCACCAGGCGGCCGAGCGGCTCGAATCGCGCCGCCGCCGCATGGGCAACGGCGCTTCGCTCGGCGCCGGCGGCGCGCTGGCCGCCACAAGATCAGGCACGTGAGCCAAGCGCTTGCTATCGCACGCGCACCGCTTCGACCTGCCCGCTTTGCGGGCGGGTATGGTGTGGTGCCTCCCAAAGCCTGACAACAACTTTCGCCGACTCGCCGGTAAGTCTTGGCCTTGCGGTGCGCGCGCCGGCGCGGATAATCGCCTCTGTTATGCCCGGGCCCGACTTCATCCGCGAGACACTCGATGACCTAAAGGCGCGCGGCCTGTACCGGCGCCTCGTCGCCCTCGGATCGGCGGCCGGGCCGCGCGTCAAGGTTGGCGCGCGAACCGTCCTCCAGTTCGCCTCCAACAACTATCTCGGCCTGGCGAACGAACCACGAGTCAAGGAAGCGACGCGACGGGCCATCGAAAAATGGGGCTGGGGCGCGGCGGCCAGCCGCCTCGTCGCAGGGCACACCGAGGCCCATGAAGCCCTCGAAGCGGACCTTGCGGCCTTCAAACACACCGAGGCCACCCTGGTCTTTCCGACCGGGTACCAGACGAACCTGGGCGTCGTGACGACCCTGGCCGGGCGCGGCGACCTGGTCCTGATGGACCGGGCGAATCACGCCAGCCTTTACGATGCGGTGAAGTTGTCGGGCGCAAGGCTCGTCCGTTACGCCCACGCCGACGCCGACGACGCGCAGCGACTCCTCAAGAAGCACGCCGACAAACCCGGCCGCCGCCTCCTCATCACCGACACGGTCTTCTCCATGGACGGCGACCTTGCGCCTTTGCGCGAACTTGCGGACCTCTGCGAGCGCGAGGGGGCCATGCTTGTCCTTGACGAGGCCCACGCGACCGGCCTTCTTGGCCCGACGGGCGCGGGCCTCGCCGAGGCGCTCGGCATCGAGTCCGGCATCACCGCCAGCGTTGGAACGCTCTCAAAAGCACTCGGCGGCATCGGCGGGTTCGTCGCCGCGTCAAAGGACGTGTGCGATCTCCTCGTGAACCGCGCCCGGTCGTTTATCTACACAACCGCCCTGCCCGCTTCCGCATGCGAAGCGGCTCGCGCGGCCCTTGCCATTGTCCGGGCCGAACCCGAGCGGCGGGAGAAAGTGCTGGAACTGGCCGAGCGCCTGCGCGGGGCGCTGCGCGAAAAAGGCTTCGACACCGGCCGAAGTGAAACGCCGATTGTCCCGATTGTGGTGGGCGAATCGGATCGCGCCCTTGCCCTTGCGGCCGCGCTCCTGGACAAAGGGATTTTCTGCCCCGCCATCCGACCGCCGACGGTCCCACCCGGAACCAGCCGCCTCCGCGTGAGCCTCACCGCCGAACACACTGAAGAAGACATTGCGCGCCTCGTCGCGGCACTGGCCAAAGCGTGGAAGTAAACCGCGCCGCGGGCTCCTTGCGAGCACCTACCGCGCCCGCGCCATCATGTCGAGCGCCGCCTTGGACTGCCCACTCGCAAAGCGAGCGGGGCTGCGGCGCCCCCCTCAGGTGCCGCTCTGGCCGAACACCCGTTCCAGAAACTTCTCGCGCCGGCGGGGGTCGCTCAACCGCTCGGCCTCTTCAACGGGCATCGTCGGCCATCGTTCCACGAGCGCCCGGGCAAACAGGCCCATGCCGCACCGGCCCGGCCGCGCGGACGCATCACGAACAGGAACCCCCCGGAGGCCGCAACTCGGGCTCTTGCTTTTGAGGACGAAACCCCGCAGATTCTCCGAAGCCAACTCTCGCAAACGCCGCCGGATCCAGCGGCTCATCCGCGCCGTGTGGTCGATGCCGCCGGTCTCCGTGACCAGGCGCGGCGACGTGGGGTCGCCCTCAAGGTGCATGGCTTCGCGCGGCACCGGCAGGCCGCACTCCACTTCCGGGCACACCGGGACCCACTCGACGCGCCGCCCGAGCGTGCCGGTCAGATACCGGTTATGCCTATGTCCGCCGTCGTATCGCACTCGCTCGCCGAGGAGGCAGGCGCTCACTCCGAGGCGAATCTTCTCCGGCCGCTTATGCGTTTGCCGTGTCGCCATCTCGCCACCGACTCCAGACATCGGTCCTTTCCCTTTCTAGCACAACAGGGACCATTCCGCAAAGGTTCGGACGCGCCGGCGTGGCAACCCTTGACCCTGTCCGGGCCGGCACCTATGATTGTGCAAGGACCACAAGAGAGGAGGGACGAAAATGGCCAAGTCCTTGAAAGGAATGCAGACCGAGAAGAACCTCATCACGGCGTTTGCCGGTGAGTCGCAGGCGCGGAACCGTTACACCTACTTCGCCAGCCAGGCCCGCAAGGACGGTTTCATCCAGATCGCCGACATCTTCGCCGAAACCGCCGACCAGGAGAAGGAGCACGCGAAGCGGCTCTTTGAGTTCCTGGAAGGCGGCGAGGTAGAGGTCCGCACGGCGTTCCCCGCCGGCGTCATCGGAACCACCGCCGAGAACCTGGAGGCGGCAGCGGCCGGCGAGCACTACGAGTGGGCCGAGATGTATCCGGGCTTCGCCAAGGTCGCCCGTCAGGAAGGGTTCGACGAGATCGCCGACGTCTTCGGGGCCATCGCCGTCGCGGAAAAACAGCACGAGAAGCGGTACCTGGGACTATTGGCCAACGTGGAGGCGGGAACGGTTTTCAAGAAGGAAAAAAGCGTGGTGTGGCGGTGCCGCAACTGCGGTTACCTGCACACCGGACCCGAAGCGCCGGCGGTTTGCCCCGCTTGCGACCACCCACAGGACCACTTTGAGTTGCTGGCGGAGAACTGGTAACCACCGGAAGCACAGAGGAACCTGGAACGGAAAGGAGACGGCAATGGCGCAGCGGCTCGAGGTTTACAGGTGTGACGTGTGCGGCAACATCATCGAAGTTCTTCACGGCGGAGCGGGCGAATTAGTCTGCTGCGGCGAACCGATGGTCCGGCTCGAAGAAAACACGGTGGATGCGGCCAAGGAGAAGCACGTGCCCGTGATTGAGAAGACGAGTGCCGGCATCAAGGTGACGGTCGGCAGCGTGCCGCATCCCATGAAGCCGGAACATTACATCGAGTGGATTGAACTCATCGCCGACGGCGCCGCCTATCGGCAGTTTCTGGAGCCCGGCTCCGCGCCAGAAGCCGTTTTCAACCTCGCCGCCGAAGAGGTAACCGCCCGCGAGTACTGCAACCTGCACGGCCTCTGGAAGGCGTGAGCCGTGGGTGAAAAACGAGGCGACTTGCTTCGGAAAGGGAGGAAAGCATGCTGAACGACGGCGAAAAAGGCGTCATTATCCAGAGGGACAAGGAGACCTATGCCGTGGCGCCGCACATTCCCTGCGGCGTGGTGACGGCCGAACAGTTGCGCAAGATTGCGGACGTGGCCGAGAAGTATGGCGTCGCGGCCCTGAAGATCACCAGTGCCGCACGCATCGCCCTGGTCGGTCTGAAAGAAGACGACATCGACAAGGTCTGGGCCGACCTGGGGCTGGCTCCCGGTGCGGCCGTCGGTCTCTGCGTGCGCAGCGTCAAAGCCTGCCCCGGCACCACATTCTGCAAGCGCGGTCAGCGCGACAGCCTTGGGATGGGAATCTACTTCGACAAGAAGTACCACGGCATGCAGACGCCGGGCAAGATGAAGATCGGTGTTTCGGGCTGCCCCAATCAGTGTGCTGAGACCTGTATCAAAGACATCGGCCTCGTGGGCAAGAAGGCGGGCTGGGATGTGCTCGTGGGCGGCAACGGGGGCGGCAGGCCCAGGCTTTCCCAGAAGATCGCTTCCGGCCTCTCGGACGACGACGCCAAGGCGCTGGTGGACCGGCTCATCGCTTACTACAAAGAAAACGCCAAGCCCAGGGAGAGGATGGGCCGCATGATCGAGCGCATCGGCCTGGAGGCGCTGGGCGAGGCGGTCCTGAACCGGTAGTCGTGCAGCGGACCGCACGACGCCTCCGAGGTGCGCCGATGGCGCTTAAGGTTCTCGGTATCTCTGCAAGTCCCCGCCCGAAAGGGAACAGCGACCTCCTTTTGCGCGAAGCGCTCCGCGGGGCCGAGGAAGCGGGTGGCAGGACCGACTACCTCTCACTCCGCGGCCTCACGATCGCCCCCTGCGTCGAATGCAACGCCTGCTCCAAGACCGGTGTCTGCTGCGTCCAGGACGATTTCCAGGGCGTCTTCGACAAACTGCTCGATGCCGACCGACTCGTTTTCGCCACGCCCATCTTCTTCATGGCGGTCAGCGCACAGGCCAAGGTCCTCATCGACCGCTGCCAGTGCCTCTGGGCCCGCAAGTACGTCCTCAAGAAGCCTCTGTATCGAGGCGGGAAACGCGATCGCCGCGGCCTGGTGATTGCCGTCGGCGGCTCGAAGAGCAAAAAGATGTTCGAAAGCGTCCGCCTGACGATGACATACTGGCTTGATGCGCTGGAGGTGGCCCATGCCGCCAACCTGTTCGTCAATCAGGTGGACGGGCGCGGCGACATTCTGAGGCACCCCCGCGCGATGCAGGAGGCGCTGCGCCTCGGACGCGAACTTGTCGCCGACGAGGGACCTCCGCCCGAGAAACCCTCCACCGTCGAACTCTTCGAAGATGCGGGCCCGGAGCGGAAGACTCATGGCATCTGATGCGGCTCCCGGCGGCCGGACCACGAGGGCCATCCGGAGCGCTGGAAGACTCACCGGAGTGCCGCGCCACCATCCGGAAAGGCGGTCATAGCGGGACGCAAGGTATGAATCCGGTTGCACCCGCCGGCGCAATCGCCTAGGCTACGGGGCAGAGGAAGCGACAAACATACTGCCCAAGGCCCTTCGAAGACTGATGACTACCGTGGCGGACATTTTGGCGGCGCTGGACCGGCTGGCGCCGTTCAGGTTGGCCGAGGAGTGGGACAATGTGGGGCTCCTCGTCGGCGACGCCGGGCGGCCGGTCGAGCGCGTCCTCGTGTGCCTCGACACCAGCGACGGCGTCTGCGACGAGGCCGAGCGCACCGGGGCCGATTGCCTCCTTTCGCATCACCCGCTCTTCTTGAATCCCGTCCGGCGCTTTACGGGTGAGACGGTCGCAGGGCGGCTGGCCCTGCGCCTGGCGCGCGATGGGCGGGCTCTCATTGCCGCACATACCAACCTCGATGCCGCCGACGGGGGCCTGTGTGATTTGCTGGCACGGCGGGTGGGCCTTGTGGAACTCGAGCCGCTCCAGGCCGCGCCGGCTCCCAAAAAATATAAGGTCGTCGTCTTTGTGCCGGAGGAGGCGCTGGGGGCGGTGCGCCGGGCGGCGTTCGAGGCGGGCGCCGGCCGCATCGGCAACTACTCCGAGTGCAGTTTCTCTTGTTGCGGCACCGGCACCTTCCTGCCCGGCGAAGAGGCGCGGCCGGCGGTTGGGAGGAAGGGTGAGCAAACAATCGCGGCCGAACACCGGCTGGAACTTTTGGTCGAGGAGGTGTGCCTCGGCGCTGTCGTGGCGGCCATCAGCCGCGCCCATCCTTACGAGACGCCCGCCATCGACGTGTATCCGCTTGAGGGGCTTCCGGAAGGACCCGGCCTCGGGCGCGTCGGGTGGCTCGAAAAGCCGAAGGCGCTGGCCGAGTTGGCCGATGAGACGAAGAGGGCCCTCGGCCTGGAGACAATCCGACTTGCGGGCGAGAGCGCCGAGAAAGTCGAGCGCGTGGCAGTCCTGACGGGCAGCGGCAGCGGCCTGGTGGACGCCGTTCTCACTTCGGGGTGCCAGGCATACCTGACAGGGGAACTGAAGTTCCACGAGGCGCAAACGCTTGCGGCCCGCGGAATCGGCGTCATCCTCGGCGGGCACTACGAGACGGAACGCGCAGCGCTCGAAGACTGGGCTCCGCGGTTGCAGGACGCGATCAACGTAGAGATTGTCCTCAGCGAAGGCGAGCGTGGCGTGTTTTCGGCGCGCTAGCCCAACCGGCCAAGAAGGTGAACGCATGAACGCATTTCTTTGTCCTCTGGCGAGCGGAAGCCTGGGCAACGCGCTGCTGGTCGCGTCATCCCGGGCGCGGCTGCTGGTGGACATGGGGCTTTCGCGCCGGCGCACCGTCGCCCGTCTTCAGGCGCTCGGCGTGGAGCCGGACACGATCGATGCGCTTCTAGTCACTCACACGCACGGGGACCACTTTTCATCGGCAGCGCCCGGGTTCTGTGCGGCCCACGGGATCCGGGTCTTTTCGACCGCGGCGAACCTGGAGCACCTGGCGGTCTCGATGCGGCGCTTCCGCAAGTTGGACCGGGCGGGCCTCCCGGAGCCGCTCGACGGCGATACGGTTACGATTGGCGACATCACGATTGAACCGTTCCCCGTGCCGCACGATTCACAGGGCGAGTGCCTGGGGTTTCGGTTGACGATGGGGCCGGCGCGTCGGCAGCGGGTCGTCACTTTGGCGACGGACTTGGGGCACGTGCCGGACGCGTGCCTTGGATGGTTTGTGGATTCGCACGTGGTTGTGCTCGAATCGAACCACGATCCCGAGATGCTGGCTGCGAGCGGCCGGCCGGCGGATTTGATTCACCGGATCGCAGGCCCGAACGGACACCTGTCGAATGGCGACTCGGCCGAGGCGCTGTCGAAAATCGTCGGTCGAAGCCGCCGCGACCGCGTCAAGGACATGATTCTTGCCCACCTGTCGCGCGAGTGCAACACGCCCGAGATCGCGCTGGAAACCCACGCCTACCTCACCTCGCACGGCGCCGGCTCGGTGCACCTCTCCGCCGCGAGTCAGTTCGAACCGGGGCCGATGGTGTTGCTGTAAAGCACCGGCGGAACATGCGAAGACATCGCCTCCCGTTCCCGTCAGCGCGGGCTCGGAACCGAGCCGGCGAACACCCGCCCGGTGACGGGCAATCGCGGCGCGTTCCGCAACGCCGGCTTGCTTGCGATCCGGGGGGCCGGTAGAATCTTCCCGCTACGTTTTGAGAAATGGAAGGGTCGTGTCCATGACGATCGACTTCTCCTTCGAACGCTGGCGACAGGTGAAAGACACCTACGGGCGGTGGTGGAACGGCGAGTTGGAGCGCCCGCTGATTCCCGTCGTGGTGCGTGGGCGGGAGCCGGGCCGGCCTGAGCCCGCCATTGGTCACAAACAGGGGACGGCCGCATACGACTTTGCCGTTTCGCCCGACGAAATCGTGGACCGCTGGGATTACGAACTGGCACGTTTGGAATTCCTCGGCGACGCGTTTCCGGTCGTCCAGCCGAACTTCGGTCCAGGCGTGGTGGCCGCCTTCCTCGGCGCCAGGACCCAGGTTACCGAGGACACCGTTTGGTTCCATCCGCCTGAAGAGGACCTGGGAATCTCCGATCTGCATTTCCGGCTTAATGCGGAACACCCCTGGCTCAAGCGGATTCGCGCCATCATGCAGGCGGGGATAGACCGCTGGGGCGGCCTTGTCCAAATCGGCATGACAGACCTCGGCGGCAACCTCGACATCCTGTCCACGTTTCGCCCGGGCGAAAAACTCCTGCTGGACCTCTACGACCATCCCGACGAGGTCCGGCGCCTGACTTGGGAGGCGCACGAGGTCTGGTGGCGGTGCTTTGACCTGTTCAACGCGGTTCTCCAGCCGACGAATCCCGGATACGGCGCATGGGCCGGGATCTACTCGCCGGCGCCCCACTACATGCTTCAGTGCGATTTCTGCTACATGATCGGCCCGGCCATGTTTGATGAGTTCGTCAAGCCGGAACTGGCGGCCACGTGCGGGCGACTGGACAATGCTTTCTACCATCTCGATGGCGTCGGCCAATTGAACCACCTGGACTCGCTTCTGGGGATCGCCGATCTGAAAGGCGTGCAGTGGGTGCCGGGTACGGGCCAGCCCGATTGCGGAGTATGGCCGGAGGTGTACGAGAAGATTCAGCGGGCTGGCAAACTCGTCCAGTTTCTCGGCTCGCTCGACGAGTTGGACCGCGTCGTGGACAGGATCGGTTCGGCGAAAGGGTTTGTCCTTGGGTGCCAGTCCGTTGGGCCGACGGAGCGGGACAAGGTCCTGAGACATTTGGAACGGTACGGCGTCGCTTGAGGGCACCTGGCCGCGCGCCACGCCGACGTGGGCGCGCCTTATCTCGTCGGGTCCGTCAGGCGGCCGAGGAAGAGGATCGCGCCGCTTTGCCGGTCGCGGATCAGGTGAAGGAACGGGTGGTCCGCGCGGAAGACGGGCGGGGGCTCAGGCAATGCGGTGAGTGCCATAACAACGCCCGTGGCCGCAGCCGCTTCCGTCCCCTCCTCGCTGACGTCCACGAAGGCCTTGTGGACGACGGCACTGATGAACAGGTCCTTCCTGCCGTTCATGCCGGAGAAGTCGGCCTTGCCAGGATTAAAGGCATCGCCCATGCCCAGAGCGATGAGCGGCTCGTTGAGGGTAAACTCAGCGGTGGTTTTGAACTTCGGCAGGGCGACGATAACCTTTTGCTTCCGGAGTTTCGCGACCGTGTCGGCGACCTTCTCGGCCGAGAGGGCTTTTTCGAGTCCCACCAAGCCGTCCCTTTCCTTCGGCAGGAGGACCAGCATTGCAAGGTCCTCGCCCTTGTAAGAAAGTTCCAGGGCCTGGAAGTCGGGACCTTCGAAGTAGCCGAACTCCTCGGTCTGATGCATCATCGGCGCCGTGACCTTCTTATCGGGCGTGACGAAGAAGTCCTCGTCGCGCGTGGCATCCTTCGGGAACTCCCGCAGCCACTGGCCCTTGAAATAGATGGCATTCGTCAGGACCAGGCGCGTCAGTCGGTCAAGAATGCCGGGCTTCAAGAGCTCTTTGATTTTGTCGCGCGTCCGGCGTTCGACCCAGGCGTTGATGCTTTGCCGGGCCGCTTCGGTCGCGCCGGCGAAGTCCACGGTCTCCAGCCTGGCGCCATAGTTCGCCTCGAGAAGGTTGAGGAATTCGGGGAGGAACGCGTAGTCTTTCTGCCCCCAGAGGAGGTTGGCGACGGCAAGTTCGTAATGGCCATTTCTGCCGCCGGCGTTCAGGTCGTTCTGGAGCGCCGCAAAAGCGGCGTGCAGGTAGGGGGGGCCGCCGGGGGCTTCCTCGGGAGCGCCGGGCAGGCACAGGACGTCGTCCATCTGCTCGGCCGTGGTGCCGCGCGCCCCGGCGTAGGTCATCGTAAGGGCGGTGGAGATCGAGTAGGGCGAGAGGAAAAGGTTGCCTTCCTGGTCCTTGAGTTTCGCGTACAGGTCGAAGGCGAACCGATTGACGGCCTCGGCCACCTTCGCCTGGTCGGTGGCGGGAACCTTCGCGTCCGCTTTGGCCGCATAGGCCCCTCCGCCCAAAACCAGCAACCCCAGCATAGCCCCTAGTGCGCATCTCATGGCAAGTCTCCCTGTCCGAACGAAGCGGAGCGCCTCGTCAAAGGATTAGACGCGGCAAGCCCCGGCCGGTTCCGCGATTCACCGCGAGCGTTTTTTGCGGGACTTGCGTTTGCGCTTGGAGCGGGTGCGTTTTTTCCTCTGCCGGCTGCCGAAAAGGTCGATTTGGCTCATGGCCTGCTGGGCGGCCTGGCGGCTGCCGAACGCGCCGGCGCCCTGCATCTGGCGGATCAGGTCCTTGACCTGGCCGAAGGACTTAACGAGCCCCGAGACATCCTGGGGGTCGGTGCCGCTTCCGCGCGCGATGCGGCGGCGGCGTGAAGCGTCGATGATGTCGGGCCGGGCGCGCTCCTGGGGCGTCATTGAGTGGATGAGGGCCTCGGTCTGGTCGAGTTCCCGGTCGTCGATGGGCAGGTCCTTCATCGCCGAGCCCATCCCGGGAATCATCGAGAGGATTTCCTTGAGGGGACCCATCTTCCGCATCTGGCGGACCTGCCCCAGGAAATCGTCGAGGCCGAACTCCGCCTTGGCCAGTTTTTCCTGCATCCGGGCCGCTTCTTCGGCGTCCACTGCGGCCTGGGCCTTTTCGACGAGGCTCACGACATCGCCCATTCCGAGGATGCGGCTCGCCATCCGGTCCGGATGGAAGGGTTCCAGGCGGTCGAGTTTTTCGCCGACGCCGGCGAACTTGACGGGTTTGCCGGTGACGGCTTTGACGCTAAGGGCCGCCCCGCCGCGCGCGTCGCCGTCGAGTTTCGTCAGGATAACGGCCGACAGTTCCAGGGCCTCGTTGAACTCGCGGGCGCTCGTGACGGCGTCCTGGCCGGTCATGGCGTCGCAGACGAGGTAGATTTCGTGGGGCTTGACGGCCCGGGCGATGTTGCGGGCTTCCTGCATCATCGCCCGGTCGATGTGGAGGCGGCCGGCAGTATCGACGATGGCGACGTCCAGGTTCTCGCGTTTCGCCTCCTTGACGCCGTTTCGGGCGATGTCCACCGGGTCGCCCAGGCCCTCGCTGTAAACCGGCACGTCCACCTGGCTTCCGACGATCAGCAGTTGCTCGACCGCGGCGGGGCGGTGGCAGTCGCACGCGACGAGCATCGGCCGATGCCCCTGTTCCGCGATGAGGCGTGCGAGTTTCCCCGCCGTGGTCGTCTTGCCGGAGCCCTGGAGCCCCGCGAGCATCAGGACGGTCGGTCCGGGCGAGACGTAGGGGATCTTGGAATCCACCGGGCCCATCAGACGGACCATCTCGTCGTGGATAACCTTGATGAAAACCTGTTCGGGCCGGAGGGTCTTGAGCACATCCTGGCCGATCGCCTTTTCGCGGACCTCTTCGACGAAGTCGCGGGCGACCTGGTAATGGACGTCCGCCTCCAGAAGCGCCGTCCGCACGTCGCGCAGGGCGTCGCGGATGTTGCCCTCGGTCAGGCGGCCGCGCCCCGACAGGCTGCGGAACACGCCGCTCAGTTTCTCCGTCAGGTTCTCAAACATGGTGCTTCTCTTTCGCGCGGGCCTTTTGATGCGCCGCGGCCGGTCGGGAACGAGTCTAGCAGATTTCCGGGTGGTTGGAAAGGTCGCGCGGCCCTCCGCGCGGCCCTTCGCGCGGCAACCGGGCGTGCAGGAAGCAAAAAAGAACCCTCAGGGCCGGGCGACTGAACACTCGCTTTCGCGAGGCCGGCCCCGAGGGATGAACACGTTAGCCTCACCGGAATCCCTATCATAAACCCTGTGCGGGCCGAATCAAGCCCAAAATCCAAATTTTCGCACGCCGTGGCCGCCGAGACGCTTGTAACCTACTCCGTGCCAAGCACTTACAAATTCCCGCCTGTTTTTTCATTCCCGGCGGGCGCCCGTCGGCCAGGACGCCCCCGAAAGGGCCTGCCCATCGCTAACACCTTGTCAGATAAGAACTTAGGCGGCAATGTTGGCCCAGGCCGAGGAATCCTTTGATTTTGCCGCCCATCCGGCGTAAACCAAGTGGCGGAAGTGCCTTTCTGCCGGCGGGAGTCGTCCATGACGTGGACCAGACAGAGGGTCCGAGAGTTTATCGCTCAGCACGGCCTGCGCGCCCGGGTCCTACCGATGCCGCAGAACACGCACACAGCCGAGGATGCAGCCCGCGCGCTTGAGACGGACCTTGCGCACATCGCCAAGAGCCTGCTTGCGCGCCTTTCGGACGGGCGCTTCGTCATGTGCATTCTGCGCGGCGACCAGCGGCTGGACCGAAAGAAACTTTGCCGCGCCGCGGGCACCAAGCGCATGAGCCTCGCCAAGGCGGACGAGGTTCTCGCCGTCACGGGCTATCCCATCGGCGCCGTCCCGCCCTTCCCCGTCAAGAGCGACCTGCCGACATACATTGACCCGCGCGTCTTGGAGGTGGACGTGGTGTACTGCGGCGGGGGAGACACCGACGCGCTTCTGGAAGTGCCAACCGACGAACTCGCCCGCGTGACGGGCGCCGAAGCCGTTGCTCTTGCGCTCGAGTAGGCGTGCGCAGCACGCCGTCGCACCAAGCGGCTCAACACCCTTCACCGCACGAGGCCGCGGCGGCGGAGCACGTCGAGCACCAACTTATCCACGGGCATGTCGGTCGGGGCTTCGGCGTAGCGATCCCGCGCGCAAGGCACCAAGATCGCACCTCCGCGCCGAATTGCGCGGCCCACGGTCACGTCGAGGACGTTTCGGGCCGAGAACGCCGCCCTGGAGACTTGCAGCCGACCACAGCAGAAACAGGTTTTAAAACAGCCTCTTATTAGCCCACTACGTTATACGCACGGACGTGGAAGGCGATGCCGAGGTCCTCTTCAGCCAGACGGCGGACGGCGTCCAGGTCCAAGCCCGGGACGGCCACGGCGGTGGCCGTGACTTTCGGAATCATTTCCTTCGCGCGGCGGAGAAAAGAGCACACCATCGCGAAAGCGTCCGGGAGGGTTGGGCGGCAGAGGCATTCGTAGGTGGCAGCGTCGGGGGCGTTCAGACTCACGCTCACCGCGTCCACCACCTCGGCGAGTTCCGGCACGATGTCGCGGCCCGCAAGGAGCGACCCCTGGCCGTTCGTATCCAGCCGCACCGGAAGCCGCCAGCGGTCCCGGACCGCCTTCGCAACCTTCTTGATAGCGTCCAGCCGCAGCGTCGGCTCGCCGAAACCGCAGAAGACGACCTCCTCATACCGCTCGAGCGCGGCCTCCTTCAGGGCCTTGAGGATGTCGCCGGGTGTCGGCTCGCGCTTGAGGCGCAGGTCGTGGCCCTTGACGAGCAGTTCACCGCCGCTCCGCGGGCAGAAGGTGCAGAGGTTTGAGCACTCGTTCGTCAGATTGACATATAGACTCCGGCGGATGGCATAGACGAAACACGGACCGCCGCGCTCCAGCGGCAGGCCGAACAAATGGGTCGCATTTCGCATCGTGATTCGCCGCACGTCGTCTTCCGAAAGGTCATATAGACCGGCCAGAAATCGGATGACGTGCACCACGTAGGCCGGTTCGTTCCGCTTGCCGCGCATCGGGACCGGGGCGCAGTAGGGCGCGTCGGTTTCGACCAGAAGCCGCTCGGGCGGCACGACGCGGGCGGCCTCCTGGACCTCGCGGGCGTTCGGGAACGTCACGACGCCGCTGAAGGAGACGTAAAAGCCCCGCGCGAGGGCCTCCCTCGCATAGTCGGCCGAGCCGGTGAAACAGTGGAACACGCCGCACGGCATCTGGCCTTCGGCGGCCGCGTCGAGCACTGCGAGTGTGTCGGCCTCCGCCTCGCGCGTGTGAATTACCAGCGGCATATCCAACCGCAACGCCAGCCGCACCGCTTCGGCGAACACCTCGCGCTGGACCGCGCGCGGCGAATGCTCGTAATGGTAATCAAGGCCGAACTCGCCGAGTGCAACGACCTTCTCGCGCGCGGCCAGTTCCTCAAGGATGGGCCAATCCACCGCCTTGACCTTTGCGGCTTCGTGTGGGTGGAACCCCACGGCGGCATAAATAAGAGGCTCGCGCTCGGCCAGTTCCACGACGCGTGGGTTCTCGGCAGGGCCGGTGCCGACATTGATAATCCTCTCGACGCCTGCGGCCCGAGCGCGCTCGAGGACGCCCGGCATATCCTCCGCCAGGCGGTCGAAGTGGACGTGGGCGTGGGTGTCAATCGCGGGTTCGGTCATACGCGCTCCCCAACAGCCCTCGCCGCGCAAGCGCGGCGGCTGAATCCTCTACGTAATGCTCATCGGCCGGTGGCATCGAACGCGCCCGGGAAGTGTTTGATTCGCGGGCGCTTCCGATCGTCGCCGTCAAAATACACGCCGACAATGTCGAAACGAACCGGCGTCTCGTGTCCCAGCCCGTGCTGGGCGAGGAACGTCCGAGCGGCCGAGATGATCCGCCGCCGCTTGGCCAGCGTCACTGTTTGTTCGGGGGCGGCGAACGGCTCCTCGCCCTCGCCGAGCGCGCGGCTGCGAACCTCGACGAAAACCAGCGTTCCGGTCTTTTTCTCAAGCGCCACCAGGTCCACTTCGCCCTGGCGGTACGAGACGTTTCGGGCGAGGGTGCGGCAGCCGCGCTTCCTGAGGTACCGCTCGGCGGCGCGTTCGCCGGCCCGCCCGGTCTCCTGGGCCGGCGTCAGGGCTTTGTCTTTTTTGCGTTGCCACGGCCAGAACACCGGCTTTCCCCTGCGCCCAACATGCCTCAAAATCCGCCGAAATGCGCTGCGATTTTAGCCACCAGCGGGGCCAGGTGCAATGGCCGAAAGCGGTCGCCGCAGGCAAATTTGGGGTTGCATCGGCCGGAGGACGGGTTATGCTTATAGGCCGAAGGTGGTCCGGCGGGTCCGCATGGATGGTCCCGGGCGAAAGTGGGAGCGGGCGTAGCTCAGTGGTAGAGCGCAACGTTGCCAACGTTGATGTCGTGGGTTCAAGTCCCATCGCCCGCTCCAGTTCCTGATTGATACACAGCTCGGCGGACCCGAGAATGGGCTCTCAGCGAGCCGATTTTTTCTTTCCGGCAACACATGGCGGGTCCGCACGACGAGAGGAGAATGATGGCCGAAGCCACCGAGAACAACCCCCCGCAAGAGACGGCGACCGAAGAGTCGGCACAGATCGACGTCACCGTCGAAGATGCGGGTGTCTGCAAGAAGAAACTGGTGATTACGGTCCCCCGCGACCGGATTGACGCCAAGTTCGACGAGCGGTTCACGGAACTGGAGCGTGAGGCGCAGGTGCCCGGCTTTCGCCCGGGGCACGCGCCGCGGCGCCTCGTTGAGAAGCGCTTCCGCCGCTCCGTCGCGGAAGAGGTGCGCGTGGCTCTTGTGAGCGAAGCGTTCGAAAAGGCCGTCGAGCAGAAGAAACTGGATGTCATCGGCGAGCCGGACCTCGACCCCGAGAAGATTGAACTGCCGGACGAAGGAGAGATGCGTTTCTCGGTGGAACTTGAGGTGCGGCCGGAGTTCGAGTTGCCCGACCATGAGGGCATCCTCGTTGATGTCGAGCGGCCCGAGGTGACCGACAAGCAGGTCGAGGATGCCATCGAGCGTCTGCGCGAATCGCACGGCAGCCTCGAACCGCTCACGAAGAACCAGAAAGCGAAAGAGGGCGACGCAGTCACGGCGGACCTGACGATTGAGGTCGGCGATGAAAGAATCGTCGATGGCGAGGAGGCGTGGCTGGCGGTGGCCCCGGGAACTGTGGCGGGCATCCCGCTTGAGAACCTGCCGGACATCCTTAAGGGCGTCAAGGCCGGCGACACCAGAGAAGAGGCCATTACCATCAGCGAAAAGGCCGAGCGGGAGGACCTGCGCGGCAAAGAAGCAAGGATTTCCATCGCCGCCAAGGAAATCCGCCGGCCCAAACCGGCCGACGACGAAACGATCCTGAGGCGGACCGAGCACGAGACGCTCGACGACCTAAAAGAAGACCTGCGCCGGCGACTGCAAAATCAAAGCGAGTCGGTATACCGTGAGCGGCAGGAGGAAGCGGTCCGGGGCTGGCTCCTCGAGAAGGCGCCGTTCGAGTTGCCGGAGGAACTGGCCAAACGGTTCGCGGACCGCATCCTGGTGCGGCACCTCATGGACCTTCGATATCGAGGCGTGCCGGCCGACGAGGTCGAAAAGCGGATGGAAGAGTTCCGAAACGCCGCCAGCGAGCGGGCGGCGCGCGATCTGAAACTGACCTTCATCCTAGACCGCATCGCCAAGGAAGAGAAGGTCGAAGTGACCGACGCCGAGGTGGACGCCCGCGTGCGGTTTATCGCGGCCCAGTACGGCCGCCGCGACGACCGGCTCCGCGAGGAGATGGCCCAGCGCGGGACGCTCGACAGCCTTCGCAGCCAGATCCGCGAGGATAAGGTGATGCGCCTGCTCCTGGACAAGGCCCACATCAAGGGCGAAGAGGCTGAAGAACAAATGTCGGTGGCGACCAGAGAGAAGGCTGAGGAAGACACCGACGAAAAGGCGGCCGAGGAAGCGCCGGCCGACGAGGAACTCGAAACCACATAATCGAGCGGCGCGGCAAGAAATCAAGACCGAAAGGGAAAAGACAAAGATGGGATCGGAAACAGAGGGACCCTTGCCCGCAGGTTATCCGGCGCTCCCCTATAGTGCCATGATGCCGCCCTACCAGCAGCAGCGGGTGCTGACACTGTCGGACCTCTTGCTGGAGAACCGGATCATCTTCCTCGAGGGCGTGATTGACGACCGGGCCGCCAACTCGGTCGTTATGAAACTTCTGTACCTCCAGAGCGAAAAACGAAGCCAGGAGATCAATCTCTACATCAACTCCCCGGGGGGATACGTATCGAGCACGTTGGCGATTTACGACACGATGCAGTTCCTCGACGCGCCGGTGGCGACGTATGCGATCGGCCTAGCAGCCAGCGGGGCGGCGCTGCTGCTGGCTGGCGGGGCGAAGGAGAAGCGGTTCGCCCTCCCGCACGCCAAGATTATGCTGCACCAGCCGGCGGGCGAGGTGGGCGGACAGGCGGCCGACATCGAAATCGCCGCCAGGGAAGTCCTTAAAGATAAGGACACCCTCATTAAAATCTTCGCGCAGCACACCGGGCAGGACCCGGAAAAAATCCGGCGGGAAACCGAACGCGACCGTTACCTATCGGCCCAGGAGGCGAAGGAATACGGCATCGTGGACGAGGTCCTGGAGCACCTTCCCGAGGACAAGTGAGGCGCCTTTTCAGGGGACCGAGCGTGGAACCGCACGACCAAATGATCCCGATACCCCACGTCATCGAACAGTCCGGCCGCGGCGAACGGGTTTACGACATCTACAGCCGCCTGCTGAAAGACCGCATCATCTTCATCGGCGGCGAAATCCAAGACCAGATGGCCAACACGGTCATCGCCCAACTGCTGTTCCTCCAGAACGAGAACGCCGACGCCGACATCTCCATCTACCTCAACTCGCCCGGCGGCTGGATCACGAGCGGCCTAGCCGTTTATGACACCATACAGTTCGTGGGGTGCGCTGTGCGGACCTATTGCCTGGGCCAGGCGGCCAGTATGGCCGCGCTGCTCCTGGCCGGCGGCACGAAAGGCAAGCGCTTCATCCTTCCCAACAGCCGCATCCTCATCCACCAGCCGACGGGCGGGGTGCGGGGCACGGCGACGGACATCGGCATCCAGGCCGAGGAAATCCTGCGCCTCAGGGGACGGCTCAACAAGATCCTGGCCCATCACACGGGCCAGCCGCTTGAGAAAATCGAGGAAGACGTGGATCGCGACCGGTTCATGGGCGCCGAGGAGGCGGTCGAGTACGGCCTCGCCGACCAAATCATCCGGAGCCTGCCGAAGAAGACGCCCTAGCCAGCCGAAGGCGTCTACGCCGGCAGGCGGATGACGAAGGCGGCGCCTTTACCGGGCTTGGACTTCAACGTAATCTGCCCGCCGTGTTCTTCGACGATCTTTACCGCTGCCGCCAACCCCAGGCCTGTTCCTTTCTGCCCCTTGGTCGAGTAGAACGGTTGGAAGACGCGCGCCTGCTCATCAGGGGGGATGCCGGGGCCGTTGTCGGCCACGACGATCCAGACGCCCCTGCCCTTCGGAGCCGGGCGGGTCTGAATCTCGACCTTGCCCGAAAGCGCCGGGACGGCATCGATGGCGTTGGTCACGATGTTGAGCAGCGCGTGATGGATACCGTCAGGGTCAACGGTGACTTCCGGCAGCGAGGTGTCGAGTTTTGTGGTCAGGCTGACGCGCTTTTCTGAGGCGGCGGGTTTAGCCAGTTCCGCCACCTCGCGAACGATGGCGTTGACCGACGTCTGGACGCGATTCGGCGGTGCCTGGCGGCTGTAAGAAAGCATGTCGAGGGCCAACTGATTGATGCGCTGGAGGTTGCGGCTGACGACCTCCCAGCCCTTCGAGACCGGTCCGAGGTCCTCACGATCCAGACCCCTTTCAACGGCGTGGGACCCGCCCTGGATGCCCTGAAGGACATTCTTGATGTAGTGAGAGAGGCTGGCGACCGCCTGTCCCACCGCTGCCAGGCGCTCCTGCTGGACTTGGCCGGCCATCAGGCGGGCGTTCTCGACGGCCAAGCCCGTCTGGCAGCCGATAGCCGTCATCAGTTTCAGGTCTTCCGGTGAGAACTGGCCCTGGCTGACGTGGGTGTCCACGTGGATGATGCCGAGAATGGCGTCGCGGCTGCGGATGGGCACGCAGATGGCGCTTCGAATACCGTAATCCTGGACGCTTTCGCCATCTTCGAAGCGGCGGTCCTGCATAGCGTTGGTTGAAAGCACCCCTTCGCCGCGCTTCTGCACGTAATTGATAATGGTCCAACTGACACAGATGGGGGTGGCCCTGAAATCCGGCTGCGTGGCGGATTCGCCGAGCCTGGTCTCGCCACTCGCGTCCTCGCCGGCTGCCTGTTCGCGACGGATCTCTTCGAGCAATTCTTCGCGCCATCGGATGGCGCGCGGGACCATCGCGCCGGTCTTTTCGTCCTTCAGGAGGATAAACCCCCGGTCAGCGTCCACGACGTCGAAGACCATGTCCATGACGTTCGAAAGGAGGCGGTCGATATCATAGCCCAGCGCGAGCATTTCCGCGATGCGATAGAGCGCCCGAAGGCCGACGACGCTCATTCGCATCTCGGCCATGTTCTCACCACCGGCGAACACCAGGTGCGGCTCGGCGCTGGCCGTCTCTGTGGTGATGATGCTCGAGTCGACGCGCCCCTCTGTGTCCACCTGGATCGGCAGGCCGCGGTGATCCACCAACGTGCCCTCGGCCATCGGGCGGCCGACGGCAAGGATGGTGTCGCCCACGCGAATCTGGTCACCGGCCCGAATGGGCGACTCGCGGATGCGGACGCCGTTAACGAACGTCCCGTTGGCAGAGCCTGCGTCTTTCAGGATGTAACGGTCGCCGCTGATTTCCAGTGTCGCGTGGTGCCGGCTGATACTGGCGTCGCGTAGTAATACCTCACACGACGGGTCACGGCCGATGGCGCTGGACTTGCCGTCCACCTCAAAGGTCTTGCCGCGGTCCGGCCCCTGAATAACCGTCAATTTCGGCATAGCCCAATCACCACCCGAAATCCTCAGAGCCTGCGGCACGCCGACCCAAAGTCACCGCCCCACGAAAAGATACGCGGGCGAGCGGCGACTAATGAAAATCGGCGCCCTCGGTAGCGCCAGCGCTCCACTCGGCCGCATCCGCACCCCAGGCGGAGGATATGAAATCTTTATTTCATTATACCCGCGGACAGGCGGCGTGTCAAGAAATCAGGGCTGGCGGTGCTGCCCTAGGGCACTGGTGCGGCCTTCGGAAAGGCCGTCGGCAAGGCCCTGGCCGAGATTCAGGCTGGCGACCATTCCGGCGATGAAGCCCCCCACCCACTTGACCGTTTCCAAATCTTGCCCAGCCAGGACCAGGCCGACCACGGCCGCGATACCCAGCAGGCTGAGAATCATCTTTTTCGATTTCGCAAGTTCTTTCATGGCATGAATCTCCTATCGCACTACACTGTGTGCGCGTCTTACGGCCGGGAAAATGTCCGCGACCGGAAGGTCGCGGCTCGAACACTTCCGAGCCTCCAACCCACGCGCCCCAAATGCCGTCACTCAGCCTTCCAGAAGCGTCGTCGCCACCTGGCGCGCCAGGCTCACGAGTTCGGCGAGCGTGGCGGGCAGGAGCCGCTCGCGCCCGAGGCGTCGCTTCAATTCCGCCAACTCGTCGGCACCCAGGACCGGTTCGAACGGGCCGAGGCTAAACAGGTCCGTATCGACTTCGTCCAATGGATCGGCCACCCTCGCCTCCCGGCCTCCTTGCTCGACGACGGCCTCGGCCGCCTCAAGAAAATCAATAGCCGCCCGGTTCAGATTCGCTTCCGATTCCTGCATGATTCGGACTCCTTTCCACAGAGTAGGTCTTCAACAATTGCTCGGCTTCGTTCTCTCGAACGAAGAGGCTCTGCACGAGAGCCGCCAGCCGACTATACGCCGACACCAGGTCCAGCGTGTCTTCCGCCAATTCGATCGCCCGGTCCAGCGCGGCCTGGCGCTCGGCAAACTCCGCATCCAATCGGCCCAAGTTCACCCGGAACTCGTCCTCAAGAGCCGCACGCTTCTCGACTTTTGCCATCGCTGTCTCAAGCGGTACACGGCCCTGGTCGTCGGCGGCCTGGGCAAGCGCCTGCGCCAGCGCCGTATCGAGCCGGGCTCGCTTCTCGGAGAGCAACTGCACCTTCACCTTTTCGTGATAGGCGGCCATCTCGTCGCGGTACTGGCGCACCGCCGCCAATTGCAGGCGCTGACTCTGCTCCAGCGCCCGGGGCGCAGCACACCCGGCCGGCAATACAAACGCCAACACAAGGCCCAGAAAGAGAGCAACCCTCAACCGATGTCTCATTGGCTTTCTCCTTCCCTGAACGATTCCCTTTGTCGATCGGCTTCGAGTCGCGCCGCGAGCGCCATCAGCCGTTCGCGGACCTCGCGCCGAAGGTCACGCAGGTCCTCACGAACGTCGCGCCGGGCGGCCTCGACCATTTCGACGGTGCCCGGATGCGGCGTGGCCTCGTGGACGCGAAGCCAATACCCCAGGCCGGCCAGATTCAGGCCGCCTGAGAACAGTTGACCGCCGACAACTAGCAGAATCACCAGCCGCCGCAGGCCGCGCAGTTCGTCCCACGTGCGGCGATTGGCTTCCGTCTGCTCGGTGTGAATCGCCTCGCACACGTCGCGGGTCACGTAGGCTGCACGGGGCTCCGGCAGGTTATCCGTGGTATTCAAAGTCCACCTCCACGATGAGCCGCACCGGCCCCGCTACCGCCACACCTTCCCGGTAGGTGCTCGTGTAGTTGGGTCCCGGCGGCGTCCAGGCCGGGCGGTCATCGGAATCAGAGCGCGTGGAGCGAATCACAAGGACCGTATCGCCGTCGGTGTTAATCGCCGACGCGGGAACAACAATCTCTTTGCTGCCGTAATCTTCAGAGAGGAACGTGTCGAGCGTGTTGCCGTCCCCGTCAACCACCTCGGCGGTAAAGGTGTCCGAGTAGTCGGCCGCACCCTCTGGCGCCTCGGTTGTAAAGTCGAGCCGCCCCTCGCGCACGTTGTAGCCCGCAAGCTCGCCGGTCGCGAACGTTGTGTAAAACCGCCGCGATTCGAGGAACCACTGCTGGCTGAAGCCGTCATCATACACCTCGCCGCCCATGCCGACGTCATAGGCCAGGCTCGCTTCCACGCCGTCATCGACGCCGTCGAACAGGGCAAACGTGTCGGCGCGGTCCTGCGGCCAGTCCGTGATGCCGAACATCAGGCGATACACGCTGTCGTGCCGAACGGTCTCCGAAACGCTCGGCAAAATGCGCACGCGGTCCAGCGCGTTTGCCGCGCGATATAATTCCTCAAAAAGGACCGCGTATGGCGGCGTCCAGCGGTTCACCGGCTGGCCCTCCCCATCGGTGGCGGTCAGGTCATAGGTCCACACGTCCCGCCCGAATGCGTCCTGGCAAAGGTGAACCAACGTGTAAAGTGCCTCGCGGTTCGGGTTCCACCACCGGAGCGGCCACACGAGAGTCAGCATCTCCTGGATCTCGTGCTGAAAGTTGGCCACCGTCGGGTAAGGGTCGCCCTCGCCGCCCGCAGGCGTCCCTCTCAGAGGGTCCCACCGGCTGAATTCGCCGGGCACCCAACCTGTCGGCACAAGGCCATCGCGTTCCACGAGCGCCAAGCGCATCTCGTTCAGGATGCCGTCCGTATCCAACGCATCGGTCGCGCTGGGCGGCCACCGATTACTCCAAGGCACGAGATTGCTCCTTAGACCATGCGCGGCGGATGCAGCAGCATCGTCCACCCCGCCGGCGTCCCGAAGATGCGGGCGTACCGGTCGAAGCCGTCCGGCCCGGCCAAGTACCCCGCCTCGTCGTCCCAGAGTTCGCCGAGGTTCGGCACACCGCTGATCGGGTCCCCATCGTCCACAAGGCCTCCCACCTCCCGTCGCACGGGCTGAACCGTGTACGACCCGTCCTGGTACGAGACGATTCGGGCAAACCGCTCCTCCGCGACCGGCACATGGGTGAGATAAAGCCACTCGGGCGGGCCGCGCCGGTCGAGGCGCGCTTCAACACGGACCACCGTGTCGGGGGGCAGCAGATGGGTCCCCAGCGCAGCCTCCGCGGTGTTGTGCACCACTAATCCAGTAAGGCCGCCGGGCACTGGTTCCCATTCGACGTGTCCGTTCCCGTCCACGCCGGCGGGACGGACCTCGTCGGCATAATAGCGCTCATCCGGGGGGTCACCGGGCGCGCCGCTCTTAGTCCGGCACCAGAGAATGCGGTATGGCGGCCCGCCGGGGCTGACTTCGGCGAACCGACTTGCAGCCCGCTCCGCCGATGCCTCTCGACCGGCGCCGCGGTCCAGCATCGCCACTACACCGTAAACTTTCAGGCGCTCCGCACGCATCGGTTCTCCCTCAACTCAGTTCCAACTCGGTTCCCGGCTCCGGGAACAGCCGGAACGTTATGCGCCGGATGACGGGGTTCGTCTGGTAAGTGACGTGTTCCCTCGCCAGTTCCAGGCGGCGCCCCCGGACGCCGACGATCCGATCGCCCGCCCGGAACCCGAACGCGAGATATGGAATCCGGATGCGGGCGGGAGCGGGGCTTCGCCGGTCGGTTTCAAACGCGGCATCGACAAACGCCTGAAGGCGCGACGAATCGTCCACCTCGTCGGCCGGGCTGCCGTAGAATTTGCTGGTGGCCGCAACCCAGCGATACCGGTAACCAGCCGGGACGTGAAAGTATCGCGTCCGTCCGGGCAGATCGTCCCCCTCTTCGCAGGCGCGCTCGGCCGCGAGGCAGGCGTCACTTTCCAGTGCCGCCGTGACGCGCACCTGCACGTATCCGCGCATCGCCGCGCGAATGTACTCCGGGGGCAAGGGGTCCTCCGTCAGATACACACCGCACTCGTTCTCCGGGACCTGGAGGGCGGCGTTCATGCGCTGCCACGTGGCGCCCCCGTCGAGCGACACTTCCACATAGACACCGCGGCTTCGGCCCAGCGCGTCGCGCGAGAGACACGCCAGCAGCCGCCGGTGGCGACGGACATACGGCTCCCCTCCGAACAGGTCGGAGAAATCGGGCGGCGGGCCGCGATCGTACGGCGCGAGGCTGTATTCCCCGGCCTCGTTCAGGACCCACTTGCGGAAGACGTCACGCACGGCGTCGAAGTTCGGATTCGCGCTCGGACTGAACTCGTTGGGGTCATAGGAGGCGAGCGAGTCGTCCCACCCCGGGACTAGGTCAAATGTCGACTCGAAAACCTTCGGGCCGCCACGCGCTACATACCGCCGCGGCGCCGAATCGAACTGCATCGTCACGCCCATGTCGGAAAAGTGGGTGGCCGAGGCATGGAAAGCAGCGCCGACCGGCTGGTGGGCGAGTGAAATGCTCCGCGCCCGGTCCGGCAGCCAGAGGTCCACGCTCCGGCTGACACCCACCTCGCCCGGCTCAACGGTCACGACCAGCCGTCCCCCGACGAGTTCCAGCAGCGCGTCGAGCGCTTCGCCGAGCGTCCGGCCCTGAAGCGATACGTCCTGGAGGACAAGGGCATCGAGCGCTTCACGCACCGAGGTGCAGGAAGGAGCGTGCCAGAGGTCCGACCGGGCATACTCCGCCACGAGATACGCCACCGCTTCGTTCAACGTCCAGGCGATCGCGCCAGCCGGTGAAACGGGAGCGAAAATCGCGTACGGGTCCCCATCGCCCGGATCGTACGGAGCAGCCGCGGCGTTCAGCCGGCCGTCGGGGTTGAAGACCAGATCGAGGCCGTCAGCATGTTCGGCCTCCCCGCTGGCGCCCTCAGTTCGCTGGCCGCCGACTCGCCGGCGCAGAACCGAGGCGGCTAGGTCCTCCGCTTCAAATTCGAGGCGCTCTCCGTCCGGGTCGAGGCTGAACTCAACCTCGAGGATCCGCCCGTCGAAGAGGAAGAGGTCGCCGCGGACGGCGCCCGGGAGGGTTCCGCCGCGAAGCAGGCGTGCCTGAACGCGGCGGCCCGGGCGAATGTCCGGCGCCGCGTCCTCGAGGCGCGCGTTGTCGGGAACGTCCGGGCCGCAGCCCAGCCCGACCGAAAACTTCGCGCGCGGCACACGGCCCTCCTCGGTCTCAATCGCGTCGAGGCGGACGCGCCGCTCCGGGGAACCGTCAACCAGAACTTCAATCTGCGGCGCTGCCAAGACCGGAACCGACGGCGTAACGCCGAACCAGACCGTGCAATTTGTAGGAGCCGTCACAGGATTATCTCCGCTTCGAGGGCGTCCACTTCGGCCGGCGGCGTCGCATCGGGCGTTACACAAACCACGGCTGGTTGCTTGTCCCAGACGTCGCTCGCAGCCACGACCCGGACCGCCAATTGGTGCTCGACTCCGCCAGCCAGAGCCTCAATTATCCCGGCATACCATGCGCGACCGGCAACGTAAGGAACCTCCCCAAGCGGCGAGTCGTAATTAATCGCCCCGCTGCCGCCGTCGCCGAAAATCTTGAACGCCTGCGGCACCACCCCTGTTATGCCGATGCGATATCGCCACGAGAGGCGGACGGCACCGAGAGGCAGCGCCCGTGCGTCGAGGTCGAGGACCCCAGCCGGACGGTCCGGCACGCGCTGGCCCGACTCGTCCAGTTCGAGTCGCGCCTCGCATTGCGCAACGGGCGACTCGACCCCACCAACGTCCACCGGGCGGACGCCAAACCAATGCACGGCGTCCGGCTCGAGCGCCGCCGTTTCGGTCTGGGTCACACCAGGTCCGACTCGCGCGAACGGCACGTTGTAATCGAGGGCTTCCGGTCCTGGGCCGATGGCGCGGTAAAGATCGTAACCCGCCTCCGATGCCTGCGCTTCAACGCTTGCTAGAAGGGGAGAAACCGTGCGGTCCGCCGAAGCCGACAGCGTCGCCCGCCACTGGAAGTACCGCCCGTCGGGAAGCGTGGACGGGTCGCCGGAGTAAGCCTGCCAGAGCGCCTGCGGGTAGCCGAAGGCGTCCGTCTCGTCCGCCGCCCGGACCTCCCAGGCAACTTGGCAACCATCGGGAACCTGCTGCTCAGGAACCAAGTCCAGCCAGTCCGCCTGGACCCGAACGGCGTCGAACGTGGGGCTGGTGTAGATGCCGGAAGCGACGAGCCGCTGGATCGTAAAATCTGAAGCATACCGGACTACATCCGACACCCGAACCTCGTCCAGGACGCCGTAGAAGTCAAAATCGGGCTCACCAGAAGCGCGCCGCCCCAAGCGAAGTGTGGTAGGTGAGAAACCTGCGGTTCCTCCCCAAGCCGCCCCTGTGTATCTTTTCCCGTTTACAAATATCTGAGCATTCTTTGGCGGGTCGCAGCAGAAGATGACGGCAACGTGGAACGCTTTCGGACTGTCGAACAGGGCTTCGATTGAACCGTCGTTCGGTTGATAGAAGAGCGAGCGATTAACACCGTTTCTGTCCACAAAATACATGCCGATGCGCGCACCTGTTGGAGGGCTACGCCGGAGGAATATGGCCAGTTGACTTCCACCACTCTCAAACCAAGTGGCCGCATAACGATAGAGGGTGTTCGGACTGGTGAAGTTTCGAATCCAGCACTCGAGTGTGCCCGCCATTCGTGCACCGCCGTCGAGCGCGGCGTCCATGTAGTCGCCCTCGGCGAGGACGAAGCGGTAGCCGTCCTCGATGGATTCGGCTCCGTAATTCGTCAGATCATGGCCGCCGCCGGAGGCATCTTCGAGCCCCGTGCCCTCACCCTGACACCCGCCGTTGTGCAAATGCCAAAGCCCGAGGGCGTCCCCGTCTGAAGCGAACTCGTCGAAGTCCACCTTCAGTCCTGCGCCGGTGGCGATGCGCAGGCCCTCGCGCTCGCCCTGGGCGAAGTTTGTCTCGTCCATTCGGAACGTCAGCATCACCGGCTCCTCCGGTCTAGACCGCCGTCAGGTCCACCTTGTAGGTCGTCTCGCTGACACGGATGCGCAGTTGCGCCAGATCCGAGCGCACCCACTGCTCGCCCTCGGCCGGCGAGTCCGGGTCGTCGGTGCGCACTGGTACGAGCCATGCCGCGGCGTCGATCGCGTCGAAGTTTGCGTTCAAACAGGCGTCCCAATCGTTCACGCGCTCTCCGTGGCCCGGCTTTTCGAGGTTCAGGTTTGGCGTATAGGTCGAGGCCATAGTTCGCTTCCTTTCCGATGTTTCCCGGCGGGCAAGCCTGCCGGCCAAGTGTTCTTACACGTCGGGGCTGGGATCCCAGCCAAGCGTCGTCTGGGCGGTGAGTGGGTCGTAGCCCACCACATGAAAGTTCGACGGCGGGCGCGGAAAGGGCGACACCGAAACGGTCACCTCGGCGGCCAACGCCAGACGGTTGCCCGCCTTGTCAATTGCCACGACCGCAAGGCGCCACTCGCCCGGCTCAAGTCCCTCGGTCGTCCATTCGTACACCGCCGCGCCAGCGCCATAGCCACCGACGCCGTAGCCCCCGCAGCCATACCCCCAAGGCTCACATCCACCGGGCCGCGCCGGGATCGGCGCCTCGTCCAGCGGTGTCTCGTAATCCACCTCGCCAGTCCGCCCGTCAGCGAAGACGTTGAACGATTCCAGGCGCGGGTCTAGGTAAAGGCCCGCCTGCCACGTCAGCCGCACCCGTGCGCCCCGCTCGGCGGCGAAGCCGGCCAGTTCGTCGCTGAAGTCGGTCCAGCGGTCACCCGCGTCGACAGCAATCACCTCGGTCAGAAGCAGGCCGCGGGTGCCGTCGCGCCCGGCAGGCGCTGAGACAATCAGCCGACGGTCCTCCGCCTCCGCCGTCACCCCGGCCAGCCGACCGTTCACGTACACTTGGTGCCAGCAGTCGGTCTGCGTCGATTCCCACGTCACTTCCATCGCGCCGGGCGACGCCGCAGGTTGGCCCTCGGCCATGTCCAGCACTAAGGGTCGAATGCGAACGCGGCTGATTCCTTCGATCGAGTAGGCCACGGTTACCTCGCAAGTTGCCGGTACGTGATGCGGTACAAACGATGCCACTCCAGACCCGCCCAGGGGGGGCGGAGCCGCTCAAACCGCTCCATGCGGCAATTCGGGTAATCAGTCTCGTCCGGGGCGGTCAGGGTGTATGCGCGACCGTCAACGAACGCTTCGACGGCCGATTCCAACTGCGCAAGGTCGGCGGCCGATGCGGCCGACAGCACGCCCGTCTGCCGGATTTCGCGCGGGCCCTCGCCCAGGTCCACCGCCAAGCCGCCCGCCAGGCCGTTGAACACCTGGTCCTTGATGCGACGGTCGGGGCTGCCGACCTCGATGACGTGCGCGCCGGACGAAAAGAGCATCTCATCATCCAGCGTCGCCGCGCCCACCATCTCCCCTTCCCAATAACCGGACGCGCCATTAAAGAGCAGCGCCGTGGGTCCGCCGGGCTCTGAGTCGCCCAGTTCAACCGGAGCGATTCGCGTCGCGCCCACCTCGGGCGCCAAGCCGTTGCGCGCCGACGGCGGGCCGTCCTCCGCCAGCCCGCCGAGCGAGAGATCGCTCGCTAGCGCGTTGCGGCAGGCATCGGCAACCGATGCCAGAGCCTTGAACGCAGCCGTTCCCGGAAGCGCCCGGTCCAGCACCGCGGCGCGCCAGTGGAGCAGGTGGTAGCGGCTGACCGGCACGTCCGGCCAGGTAAGCGCCTCGACGCCGGTGGGCTCGACGACCACCGCGACGTAGCGGCTCAGGGGAATCTCGACCTTTTGCTTCGGGGCCTTCACGCGAACGGCGCGCACACCGGGAACCTGACCAAGTGCCGCACAAACGGCTTCGAGAAGTTCCACGTCGATTGCGTTCATGGGCTTTCCTCCCGTTTTGCCCCGAGCCGTCCCCGTCTCGATTGGTCGGGACGGCGGGCACATTCCCCAGCACTCAAGCGCTTCATCGCGCCGGCGCGCGCCCACGGGCAAAGCCCGCGGCTCGTTGCTCAGTCACGGCGGAGGCGGTGGCTGGCCAAGGACCGAACGTCATCCGGCCGGCCGTCGGCATCCCTATCCACATGGAGGCGGACCTTGGCCACCTCATCCTCATAAAGTCGCGCGTAGTGTTCCGCCTTGCACCTGAGCCCACCACCTGCACCGTTGTCGCAAGCGGCTTGCCCGCGGTACACGGTGGCCAGGACCAGCGCGACGCTGGCGCGGCGAAGACTGCGATGCTCCAGAATCCACCGCTCCAAGTCGCTCACGCCGTCCGAGGCGTCCATCTCCAACCCGAACCGCGCCAAAAGCGCCCACCTCGCCTCCTCGTGCTGCGGGTCGAACGTATGAATCGCAAAGGCCAAGTCCGTCGCTGTCGGCAGAGGAACCCAATCCTCCCCCTGCCCCCCGACCACCGCAGCCAGAACCTGGGTCTCGCTTTCAACACTCATCACCTCGTAGTAGCCGTCCACACCCTGGTCGGGGTTTGAGAGGTAGACAACGTGTCCGGGCCGAATCCGCTGCGTGACAAACTTGCCGCCCGGAGTCGTCACCTCATACCCCTGGCTCGACGCCCCTTCGCCGCGGGTCAGACACTGGTGGTCAAGCGCGATTTCGCGAAACAGCGCGGGTTCCCACTTCAGAAGGTCCGCGTCGGTCGAAAAGTTTGCCATGTTCACTTCTCCCTTCCTCCGAGCCGCGACCCTTAGTCGCGGGTACATTCCCCGGTGCCAATCGCTGGGCGCGCGTTTCGTGTGCCCACCCCGGCCGTGGGCCTTTTCGGGCAGGCCCGCAAAGCGAGCGACTCGAACACGCGGGAAGGGGTCGGTCCCGACTGGTCGGGACCGACCCTCCGCGCGTAAACGGCTTACGCCGTGTCCAGCCCGCGGATGATGCCGTGGGCCGCCTCGTTCCTCAGTTCCAGCGTATATTCGCCGACCATCTGGCCCTTCTCAAAGTCGCCGGTGGCGGCGAGCGGCCGGTAGTGGAAACTGCGGCCGGTAAGCGGCGGGACCTGGATGCGGCTCGAATCCAACAGGAGCACGGCATCGCCCGGCACCCAACGCGACAGCACCACCCGCTGGACGCCGAAGTCGCTCTCGTAAATCGCGACCTGGCTGGCGTAACGCGGGTCGTCGGGAGCGTAGGCGCGCGAGTCCGCACCGAACTTGCTGATCGCACGCTTCTGGAACCCGTTGACAACGATCAGGTCCACTTGGCCGCTGGACTCGTCCCAGATCAGCCGAAGCGCGGTGTTCAGTTTCTCCTCGTCCAGCGTCGTCCCGGTGGGGAACCCCCCGGCGCCGGGGACGAAACGGTTCGTCGCCAGTTGTGGCAGGATACCGTTCATCGTCCGCCGAACGCTGGCCGAACCCATCTGGTCCGACTCCGGCGCGATACCGTTGACGACCGTGTTTTCCAGGTCGCGCAGCAGTTCACGCAGCGCCTTGGTCTTCTGGAAGTCGAGTTCGTCGGCCACAGCCAGATGCCGCGCGGCCAACTCGCTCCCGGAAACCAAAACAGTCTTCGAGAAGATCTGCATCCAGTTGCCGCGCCGCGCCCGCACGGTGAACCGTGCCGCATCCGCGTCCTGGCCTTCGAGCGACGCGTTGCCCAGAATGTGCAGTGTGTCGCCGGAGGCGACCGCTTCCGGTGTCGTCCCACCGTAGCCGCGCTGGACCGTAATCGTGTCGGCGCCGACGGCGGTCACCAACATCAGTTCCTCCGCCGTCTCGCACCGCAACTGGTCGCCCACACGGAACCTGTCGGCGTTCGCCACCTCCAGAACGGTGTCGGACTCCGGGTTCGTCGGCGTCGCCATTAGGACATCCGTGTTCGGCAGCAGTTCATCTTCGAGCCACTCGTGGTGCGTCGAGCGGGCCTCCACCTGAGGGTCGCCGATTGCATCCAGAAGCGGCGTTTCAAACGGACTGATGATGCCCACCAAGTCCGATACGTCCTCGGCGATCTCCGGCAAACCGGCGCCCGCCGAGTAAGTTGCTTTTCCGGTAAACGGCATGAGATTGCTCCTTTCTGTGCTTTGAGTGCGCCCGCGAGGTCAGACGCCGCGTCGCGTCCGCATGTACGCCATCACGTCTTTCGGATTACCCGTACGCCGGGCCTGATCGGCCATCCGATCAAGGCCGCGCCTGTGGGCGTTCCCGCCGGCCAGCTTGACACCGGTCGTGCGCGGCGGAAGGCCCTGGGCAGGGGCCGATACACCGGCGTGCGAGGACTCGCCGTGAAGGTGCGGTTTTTCATCGAGCAGCCTTTTCGCAAACGCCTGCAGGTCGCTCGGCGGCTCCTGGCCGGCCAATCGTTGACCAGCCAACGCCATGGCCGTCTCCATATCCACGCACCCCGCCTGGACTAGTTCCCTCTCCAGGCGCCGGTCACGGTCAATGGCGATGAGGCGGGCCTCGAAGGCCTGCATCTCGGCCCGAGCCGCAACCAGTTCCTCCTCAAGACGGGCGGCATGCTCGTCACGCTCGCGATGCAAATCGTTGACCTCGGCCTCGAGCGCCTCGGCGCGCCGCTCCGCTTCCTGGGCACGCCGACGGTACTTGATGCTCTCCCGAACTAGTGTTTCCGACTGCGGCGCCTGCTGCGCTCCGCCTGAGGCGGACGGTCCCGTCTGGGCACTTGCGTCTTTGGACATCACGTCCTCCTTTATTCACCCCTCTCGCGTTTCGCGCCCGTTTCGATAATCGCAAGGGAAGCCTGTCCCCGAGCCACCCTGACGCCTCGGGGCGGGCATTTCCCCCACCGCCTATCGCGACTGCGGCGTCGATGGCTCATACCCCAGTTCGCGGAGTACCGTCTCGGCCGGGACGCCGAGTTCACGCTTCGCCTTGGCCTCGGTGAGTTTCTCGCCCAAGTTTTCCGGCAGGGGCGACGGCCAGTGCAGGCGCGTTCCCCGATCCTCCTCCCGGGTACTGAAAATGCCGAGCCGGTCCAGCGCCTCGAGAATCATTCGATTCGCCTCCACAAGCCCGGCACCGTACACCACGCGCTTGCGTTCGAGCCGCGCGAGCGTTCCCATCAGAACGACTTTCAGAGCGGTGGCGCTGGTCAAATTGCCAAGATGGTCGCGCAGCAGACCGGCTGCCAGCGGCGTCACGCCGGAGGCCTTGTCCATTGCCTCGCGCAGTTCCCGAATATGGGCCTCCTCGCTCGGACTCTCGGCATCGCCCCCGAACGCTTCAATCGAGGCGTCCGGGTTGTCGGTGGCCCACATGCGGCCGGGCGCAACGGGCCGGTCCTCGAACCCTTCGATTCCCTTGCCCAGATACATCTTGAAACTCTGGAACGTGACCCGGTTGGCGCGGTCGCTCAGACGTGTGTTCAGTTCGTCTTGAAGGGGGATGAGCGGTTCAACCTCCCCGGCCCCCTCATAGTGGCCGGGGAGCGGGAGGTTCTGGATGTGGACAACAGGGACGCGGCCCAGAGGGTTCACCCCCTCGGCCGCTAACTCCCCGTCTTCGTATCGCTGCCACCACTGCGGGCCGAGGATCTCAACCACCTCGACTTCCTCTATCCGCTGCTCTCCGCGCCCCAGCAGTCGCCCGAGCACGCCACCTCCCGTCAGGCGGTTCGTCTGCTTGCGGAACGTCTGGACCCAGTAACGCAAGCGCCGGTAATCGTCTTCTTCGAGGATTGGCAGGATACGCGGGGCCTCAACCGCTTCAAGCAAGACGGCGCGCGCAGCACGTCGGGCGACATCCGCGCCGACCCCTGCTTCGTCACCGCCCGTCCCTAACGTGCGGACCACAAGATCCGCAAAACCATACACCGCGCCGAGGAGAGCAAGTTCCTGGAGCAGACTCTGACCGCCGCTCGCCTCCCAAACCGCCCGCAGAATCGCCTCGATGCGCCTCGCTTGGTCGGGCTGCTCCGCGAGGCTTTCCATCCCAACCGGCTGGCCGGCGAGAAAATGGACCCCCGTGGCGATCCGCCAGCCGATGTCGTTCTCAATGACAACCTCTTTGCGCTGAAAGGCCGGCTGCGGGACGCCCGCCCCGCCATACCCCAGATGCGTTCTGCCGGTAATCCGCGCCGGAAGGCCGAACTCCTGGGCCTGGTAATACGGCCGCGCGCACGACGCCCACTCCGGCCGCGACTGGACATCTGAAATCCCGGCCCCCAGAGGCGTCAGGTCGTTCTCATAGTAAGACCACAAGCGGCTGAAGTGCATTGCCCGAGACGGCGCTTCTTCGCGCACGAGATGCTCGACGAGTTGCTCGGAAAGGCCGGGGTCGCCGAAATTTGTAAGATCCAGGCTCACGTTGGCGCTCACATTGAACCTCCTCGGAATCGATCGCTTGCTCGCTCCGGCCCCTCGATAGGCGGCGCCGGACAAAGACATTTCATCACCGGCCCTCGGCGCGCAGCCTCGTCCGACCCGCCCGCTTCGCGGTCGGGCATGTCACAGCGAGACAAGTGCCCGGCGCTGTGGGACCTGCCGGCCTGTGCTGGCGATCCACCGGCCCGCCGGGACTTCAAATTAATATCGAGGGTTGGCGCCGTGGGTCTCATAGGCCCTCCACCCTTGGCCGGCGCGCCACATTATGCGCCGTTCGGACACCGAAATTGCCACCCTGCGCGTGCGGCGAAATGGCCCCAACCCCTTGCGGCGCAATAAGTTAAGAAGTTTTCGCGTTTTCCGGGGTTTCCCCCCAAGGGTGGGCCGCTTTTGCGCCACTCGCGCCCCAGCGCCGGCCAAGCCACAGCACGGACCGCCATCTCGCGCTTGACGGGGCTCGTTCGGCCGCTACGATGACGCAGCGGAGAAACGCTCCGCTCTCAAGGGGACCGAGATAGAAAAGGCAATCAACAAAGCAGCCGTTCTGATTGAGTCGCTGCCATACATACGCCAGTTCCGCGGCAAGGTGGTCGTCGTCAAGATAGGCGGCTCCTTCCAAGATTCAGCCGAGGACCTGGAAGCGGTCTGTATGGACCTGGCGTTCATGCGAGCGGTTGGTATCCATCCGGTGGTTGTCCACGGCGGCGGCAAGGCCATCACCCGCGCCATGGAAGAGGCCGGCCGGGAGCCGAAGTTCATCGGCGGCATCCGCTACACGGGCCCGGAGGAACTGCGCATCGTCGAGGACGTCCTCGCGACGGACGTGAACCCACAGATCGTCCGTCTCCTGGAGGCCCACGGCGCCCGGGCCGAAGGCCTGACCAGCAAGCATCGCTGCGCGCTGGTTGCCGAACCGCTTGAGGTGGAAGGCGGTGAAGACCTCGGCCTCGTTGGCCGGGTCGTCCGGGTCGATGCGCTCCTTTTGCGCGGTCTGGCGGACCTCGGAACCATTCCCGTCGTGGCGCCGGTCGGCATCGGGACCGACGGGCGGAAGTACAATTGCAACGCCGACGAGGCAGCCTCGGCCGTCGCACGGGCACTCGAGGCCGAGAAACTCGTCAACGTCTCCGACACCCACGGCATTCGCGCCCTGCCGAACGACCCCGACAGCCTCCTACCGCACCTGTCGGAGGCCGAGGCCGAACGGCTTCTCGCCAACGGCACCATCACCGGCGGCATGATCCCGAAGGTCCGCTGCCTTCTCAAGGCGATCAAAAGCGGTGTCAAGAAGGCCCACATCATCTCCGGCCACGTCCCGCACGCCCTGCTTCTGGAGATCTACACTGACCGCGGCATCGGCACGGAGATCGTGGCATAGGAACGTTTGGCATCGGGGAAAATGCCGGCGACCATAAGGCCATGGCTTGAAAGGACTTGCGAGCCCAAAGCGTTACACACAAGCACCCTCGAGCCGCAGGATTGAACATACATCATGAGCGGCGAGGCGGCGGCGCATGAGTCGCGCTCGCCCGCCCCGAGTGGCGCAAACCGGCCCGCCCTCCGGGAAAATCCAAAAGAATTAGTGCGGCGTTGCAACCTCTGGCGGCACCAAGAGTTAGCGCTGATTTGCCCTCCTGCTGCGCCCCCTTTCCCCCCTCCGAGCGGCGTGTACCCGTCCCGCACGCCGACGCTGGATCCTGTGACGGTCGGATTCCTCGACCTGGGCCTAGCGTGGGCGCTGGTGTTTAGAAAACCTCGGTAACGCAGGGGCTTCGCTCCGGCGCGCGAGACGCTGGCGGCTGGCGCGGCTCGCGCGCCGGACATCCGACAACAAGCCCTTGACACCTTCGCGGGACCGTCCTATCCTCATAAAGGCGGTGCTCGGGTGGTGGAATTGGCAGACACGCCAGCTTGAGGTGCTGGTGGCTATCAAAACGGCCGTGCAGGTTCAAGTCCTGTCCCGAGCACCATCTTCCCGGGCTTGAGTGCTGCGAATCTCGGCCATTCACTACCTGGCGCCTACCCATTCAAGGAACTTACGCCGGAGGTCCCGAAGCGGGGCGCCGACGAGGCGGTGCAGGTTCAGGATCCAGGTCCGCCTGTAACTCGCTTCGATCTCTTCGGGCGTCATGAGGTCGCGGCGATATTGGCGCTTTAGTTTCCGCACGTGATACAGGTCCTCGTGCTGAAAGACCTGAAGGAGCCGCCGCTTCAGCCGGCCGAGCGGCCCCCGCGACGGCCGCGGCGCCCACGAGATTTGAAAGTCAATCAGCGCCGGCCGTCCGTCCGTCCCGACCAGCACGTTGTCCGGTTTGTTCATGTCGATGTAGGCCATGCCGCGCGCATGGATCTTGTGGACGAGCGATTCGAGGTGGTCGAAGAAATTGTCCGGCGCCGGCTGCTTGCGGTCCAGCAGGTCGTTTCCCTCGACCCACTCGTGGACGAAGGCGCTTTTGCCGACGCGGCCGAGGAGGCGCGGCACGTTCGAGAGGCCCTGGAGCAGGCGGTAGTGGCGGACCTCGCGGCGGGCCATCAGGCGCCCCGCCCAGTCGAGCGGCCATCCGAGCCACGGCTCGGCGTGATAGTGTTTGAGGACCACGCGCCGGCCGTCCGGCCCCACGTATCGTCCCGTGACCGCGAAGAAGTCGTGCTTAAGAACCTTTTCGAGATGATAGGCGCGGCCGTTCAACTCGAACGATTCGCGCGCCGGGCCGCCGCGAAGGATCCGTTTCGGGACGCGCCCCTGTTCTTTCCGCGCCATACCCTTGTCCGTAATCGAAGGATGCGGGCGGCATCGTAGGTCCGGCGCGGGACGGCGTCAAGGCCGCTCCCCCGCGCGGCCGAGTTCGTAGCCCCATTCCCACAGGCCGGGCAGTTCGTCGCGGTATTCCACGTGGCCGCCGTGGAAAAGGTAGTTTGAGCCGCGGCCCGGCTCGTCGGCGAACGCCTGCGACGCACGCCTCGGGTGCCATTCCCACCGCTCCACGCCCGCCAGCCCCGGCCGCGTGCGGAACGGGACGTTGAACTGGCTGCCCACCGTCTGGCCCGACGCGCCGCAGAAGAACAGAATCCGCCGGTCCAGCGCCGGAAACAGGCGACGCTGTTCCGGCCGCGTCGTGTAACTTGCGAGGCCGCTGAAGTCCACGTCGCCCTGGGTTCCCCACGTGCAGCCGGCCTGACGGCGCAGGTCGTCGGCCGTGCGGAACAGGATCACGTTCAGGGCATAACTTTCGGGCGGCGCATCCAGGAACGCGACGTTCTGTTCACCTTCGGGCATGACCACCTCGGTGCCGCGCTTTCCCGCCTTCGGATCCGAAGGGCACGTGTACACCTCCAGCGAGCCCAGATACGGCCATAGGACAATACTCCAGTGCGGGCCGGGCTGTCCCCAATTCGCCGCCGGCCGCGCCGGCGCCATCTTGAGGCCTGTCTCCGCCTCGATTCTTTTAAACAGTCCCACTGGTGGCGGCTCGCGTGAAAAGATCGGGGGCCACAGGCCGCCCGACTCATCCATGTATCGGTGGTATGCGATTCCGATTTGGCGCAGCCGGTTGCCGCAGCGGACGGAATTCACCGCGCCGACCGCCGCCCAAAGCAGCGGAACCAGCAGGGCCATCAGGACCAGCACGATTGCAATCACGGCGAGCAGTTCGACGAGCGTTACGGCTGGGGCGCGAGGGCCGGACCTGGCAGGGCGGAAGTTCGTCATGGCACCAGAAACGAATCCAGTCGGGACCGCGGGATGTTCTCAGGGTCGTCGGGGCGACCGGCGTCGGGCCAGTAGATATTATCGCGCCGTCCGTCGGCCCGCAGCGGGCCGCACTCCGGCGTCTCGTGCCACTCGACGTGACCTCCGAGATACAGAACGTTTTGTCCGGCGCCGTGATGGTTCAGGCTGTTCGCCGCCGGTGCCTCGTCGGGCGAAAGGATCGGCTGCCGGAGTATCCGGAGATCGGGGCGTGTATACGGATTGCGGTCCGCGAGGATGGCGAGCATCGGCGGGTGAATCAGGCGATGGGTGGTCGCGTTCACCGGGTCGGTTACGTCGGCGTCGGTTTGGGGGTGGGCGAACTGGTTCTGGTAGGAGTACGAGCACCGCCCGGCCGCAACGTGCTTCAGAAAGTAGTCCTCCGCAGGCGTCGGGTGGTTCCGGATGGCCAGGTCCATCGCGTAGAAGCCCATCGTGCCCGGCGAGTCGCTCCGATTCAGGCTGGGCTTGTCGGAGGTGGCCGGACAGATGAATAGGCCCGGCTCGGCGTATCGTTCGCGGACCAGAATCCAGAGGTTCGCCTGGTTGCCGACCGGCCGCCGCACGTGGGGCCACGCGCACGTGCCGGGGGCATCGAATCGGCTCGGGAAATGGCGCCCATCGCCCGGCACGGCGCCACCCAGCGGCGAGGCCGCACCGCAATCCGGAAGACAGCCCTCGTGGTCGTTGGCGTAAAGCAACAGCGCCTGGCCCAGTTGCCAGAGATTCCGGGCGCAGACCGCCCGATCCGCCGCGTCCTTTGCACCCTGGAGCGTCGGTACCAGCACGGCCGCGAGACACGCTATTCCCGTCACCACCGCGAGCGACTCGGTCAACGTGACACCACGTCTGGCACCCATTGGCTGAAGCCGGACCCCAAATGCCTAATGAGATGTGACGACCCTATAGCACACCTATTTTTGCAGACCCGTGTTTCCGATGCAAGCGCTTTCCACCGCGACTTGTGTGAGGCCGGCATGCGAGAGCCCGCGAATCCGATTGACCGGTGGGCGGCAGGCTCTACAATAGGTCCGCGCGACTCGGCAAGGAAATACGATGTCCGATGCGCCGCTGGCATTTATTACCGGGGCAACCGGTATGATCGGCAGCCACCTGGCTCGCCGCCTCTTGGACGAAGGCTGGCGCGTGCGGGCGCTGGTGCGGCCGACGAGCGACGTTCGCCTCCTGGAATCCTGGGGCGTCGAGCGAGTCGAAGGCGACGTCGCCGACCCGGCCGGGGCCTTCACGCCGCACCTCGAGGACGCCGACTACGTGTTCCACTGCGCCGCCATGGTTTCGGACTGGGCTCCGCTGGATGAGATGATGCGCGTCAATGTGAGTGGGACGCGGCACCTGGCGGAGGCGGCGATTGCGTGCGGCCGGCTGAAGCGATTTGTGTTCCTTAGTTCGATGGTCGTCTTCGGCATGGTGCCGCAGCGCGACATTGACGAGACGGCCCCTTTGATCCACACCGGGGACCATTACAATCTGACGAAAATCCGCGCCGAACAGGTCGTTCAGGAGTTGGTGGAACAGCGAGGACTGCCCGCCGTCGTCGTACGCCCGCCATATGTGTACGGCCCGCGGGACCGCCAGTTCCTGCCGCGCGTCCTTTCGAGCCTGAAGAGCGGCCGGTTCCGCTTCGTCGGCTCCGGACGCCAGCCCATCAGTTTCTGCTACGTGGAGAATCTTGTTCAGATGCTTCATCTGGCGGCCGTGCGACCGGACGCGGTCAGCGAGGTGTTCCTCGCAACCGATGGCGAGGCGATGACGCGGCTGCGGCTGCTGGAAATCATCTGCGAGGAAACCGGATACCCGATGCCGACGAGACACGTGCCGACATGGCTGGTGCGGCTGGCCTGTCCGATTGTCGAGGGGATTCACGCCCTTCGCCGCACCTCAGAGCCGCCTCTCGTCAACAAGTTCCGCCTGAAGTTCATGGCGACGCCGCTCACCTACCGTATCAACAAGGCTCGCAACGTGCTGGGTTACCAGCCGAAGGCGGGGGGGACCGAGGCAGCGCTGCGCGAAACGCTTCGCTGGTTCCGCGAGAACCATCCCGATCTCATGCCGAATGGAAGTTGACGGGGTTTCGGAAAAATGGGGTCAGACCCCATTTTTCGACGGGGGGCTAACTCTGTTGCTCGGCCAGCACGTTGGCCAGCCGGATGATTTCCTCCACCGAGTATGTTTCGCCCCGCGCTTTCGGGTCGAGGCCCGCCGCTTCGAGCCGCGCAGCCCACTCTCGGGGCGATGCGCCGGCCGGATCCGCCAGCGCCAGGCTCCTCGCGGCCCGCTTCCGGCGGTGTGCGAACAGGCCTTCGAGTATTCCGCGGAAGACCGTCGCGTCGGCGATGCAGCGTCGCTGCTCGGCCGAGGGGACGATGCGGACCATGGCGCTCGTGACGCGCGGCCTGGGCCAAAAGACGCTGGGCGCGAGGCGGCGAAGCACTTCCACTTTCCCCAGCGCCTGCGCAACCACGCTCACATGGCCGTAGTCGCGCGTGCCCGGGGCGGCGGCGAGGCGGCGGGCCACTTCCTCCTGGACCGTAAACACGAGGCGCGCGGGCACGGGCCCGGCCAGCAGGAGTTCGGCGATGAGCGGCGTCGCGGCAGCGTAGGGCAGGTTTGACACTAATTTCAGCGCCCCGCCGACCGACGCTTGCCGCACCAGCGCCCTTTCCACAAGGGCAGGTGAAACGTGATGTTTGTCCTTGAGCGCATCGGTGCGCAAAAGGTCAAAATTCGTCGCGTCGGCAAGATGCTCGCGGGCGATATCCACCAAGGCTGGGTCAATCTCAATCGCAACCACCCAGCCGGCCCGTTCCAGGAGAAGTCGTGTGAGGTTCCCGATACCGGCCCCCACCTCGATGACCGTGTCGCGCGGCCCTAGACCTGCTTCCTCCACGAGGAGGCGCATCAGGTTCCCGTCCACGAGGAAGTGCTGGCCCAGACGCCGGTCGGGCCGGATGCCTGCGCCGGCCAGCATCGCCTTAATCTCGGTTTGCGTCGGCGGATGGGTCATCAGGCTTCGCGACTGCGTTCGACCATTTGGGCAGCCAAGCGCAGCGCCTGTTTCATGCTCCTCGGGTTGGCCTGGCCGCGGCCAGCGATGTCGTAAGCCGTTCCGTGGTCCGGGCTCGTGCGGACCGTCGGCAAGCCGAGTGTGATGTTGACCGAGTCCTCGAACGCCACCGTCTTGACAGGAATCAGACCCTGATCGTGATACATGGCTACGATGAGGTCGAACTTTCCCTGCATCGCCTGATGGAAGGCGGTGTCCGGTGGGAGGGGGCCGAAGGCGCAGATGCCGGCCGCTTTGGCTTCCTCAACGGCGGGCCCGATAATTTCGCGATCTTCGTGGCCGAACGCACCGGCCTCGCCCGCGTGCGGGTTCAGGCCGCACACACCCAGCCGCGGCACGCCGATGCCGAAGTAACGCTTCAGCGCATCGTTAGCCATCCGCATCTTTGCCAGGATGCGCTCAACCGTGAGCGCGTGGATGGCCTCTGAGAGCGAGACGTGAATCGTCACGAGTACGGCGCGAATCGGCCCGCCCGCGAACATCATCGCCACCTCGCCGGCGCCGAACTTCTCGGCCAGGAGTTCCGTGTGGCCCGGCCACGGGTAACCGGCCAGGTGCACCGCCTCCTTGCTGATTGGGCCGGTGACGATTCCGTCGGTCCACCCGCGCTGGACGGCTTCGATTGCCGCCAGGACAAACCGGATGCTGGTCTCTCCGCCGCCGGCGCTCGGCCCTCCGCGCGGGATGGATTGGACATCCACGCCGGACGGCACGATTAACCGGACGCCGTCCAGCCGACCATCCCAATCGTCCGTGCTCCGCGCCTCGCAGGGGAAGGGAACCGGGGCGCCAGCCAAGTCGGCCCACTGCTCGGGCGAAAACCCAAACACCGCAAAGTCGGCCAGGCTGCGCACCTCATCGTCCGCCAGTGCTTTAAGCACCACCTCCGGGCCGATGCCGGCCGGATCACCGAGCGTGATGCCCAATCGCGGCAGACGGTCCCTTGCCATGGCGGGTTCTCCGGCGCGTCAGTCGAGAAAGCCGGCGCGCTCGAGCGCTTCGCGCAGCCGCTCGTCGGACGGCTCGGCGCCGGCCTGGGAGCCCAACGCGCGGCGAACGTACTTGGCCAGCAAGTCCGTTTCGAGGTTTACCCGGTCGCCCGGTTTGAGGTGCCCGAGCGCCGTTTCGCGGAGCGTCGTCGGAATGAGCGCGATGCTGAAGACAGGCGGCGCGACCTCAACCACTGTTAGGCTCACACCGTCAACAGCAATGCTACCCTTCGGAGCGATTTCCGGGAACAGTTCCCCCGGCGCTTCGATGCGCAGCCACCAGCCACCCGCGCGTCCTGCATTTTCGACGACCCGTCCAGTGCCATCAACGTGACCGGCCACAAAGTGGCCGCCCAGCCGGTCACCAGGGCGCAGACTCCGCTCGATATTGATGTGCGTCCCGCGCTTCCAGCGGTCCAGCGTCGTTCTGGCGAGCGTTTCGGCGACGGCGTTGAATTCGGCCCGCCTGCCTTCAACGTGGGCAACGGTCTGGCAGGCACCGCTCAAGTTGATGGAGTCGCCGACCTTGATGCCATCAGCCGCGCGGCCCAGGTCCACGCTGAGCCGGAGCCGGCCGCCGCGCCGCTCGGCCTGGAGCACCTCACCGATCGCCTCAATCAACCCCGTGAACATGGCTGCGGCCATCCTAGAGCCGCGAAGGGCGCCCGTCAAGCCGCGTGTCGATGGCTTGCAGCGCGCCCGCGCGCCGCTATACTGGCGGGCCATTGCCGCCTTCAATGAGAGCCGGCCGATGACCAACAACGAGTCGCCGCGCCTGAGGGACCTCGACCGCGATCCCGCCCCCTGGTGGGGTATGGGCGAGGTCGTCTGCCTCGCCGTCCCCAGCGTCCTCAACATGGTCAGCCTGACGGTCATGCATTTCGTCGATGCTCGTATGGTGGCCGAATTGGGCAAGGGTGTCCTGGGGGCGCAGTTTATCGGCGGGATGTCGGCGTTCGTCTCGGCGACGTTCTTCATGGGTGTCCTGACCTGCGTCAATACTTACGCCTCCCAGAACCTCGGCGCCGGCCGGCCAGGCCGGGCAGCCGTTTACGGCTGGCAGGGGATTTGGATCGCTCTGTCGGCGTGGGCACTTCTGGCGGCGCTCATTCCGCTCGCGCCGGCTCTGTTCGCCTTGTTTCCGCACAGCCCGGAAGTACAAGCCCTCGAGACCCAATATTTCCAGGTCCTGATGGGAGGCGTAGGCCTCATCCTGTGCGCGCGGGCGGTCGGCGCGTTTTTCATCGGGATTCATAAGCCCATTGTGCCGCTCGCCGCCGGCGCCGTCGGAAACGGCGTCAACATCCTCGCGAACTACGTCCTGATTTTCGGCAAGTGGGGGTTTCCGGCGCTCGGATTGACGGGGGCGGGCCTCGGCACAGTGATCGGAAGCGGCGTGGAGGCCCTCATTATTCTGGCCTTTTTC
>DATLBA010000077.1:0-59606 GCA_035527275.1 Phycisphaerae bacterium | reverse complement strand
TTCGGCGCCGATTGGTGTAATGAATGCATCATCTGGCACTATCGAATCTTCACCGACCCGAAGGTCGTCCGGACCGCAGAGCCGCTGGTGCGGCTGCACGTGGACGTGACCCGCCTGGAAGAAGGCCCGAAGAAAGCATTCGCGCTGCGCTATCAAGCGGACAACCCGCCCGTCGTCGTCGTCTTTGGCCCCGGCGGAAACATCGTGAAGGCCTACCGCAACCCGCCGAAGGTGGAGGCTTTTGTGGACGCCCTGCGCGAGGCGACGGGAGGTGAACCATAAGCGGGAAGGCTAGGGCGAGCCGTCCTGGGCGGTGGCCCAGGGCCGGTCCTCGTCCTCGGGGCGGTCGGCCTGCCACTGGTCCCAGATGCGGCGAAAGCGGCCGGCGTAGATCATCTCGAACAGGTCCTCGCAATCGGGATACCGGCGCAGACACTCCTGGCGGAAGTTCTCGATCTGGATCTCGACGTCCACGCGCGGCATGGAGGTGTGAAGAATGAGGTTGACGATGCGGTCGGCCTCGCGCCCCATTTTCCGAAGCGCTTCGCGTCGGTCCGCATCCGCCGTCATGGTTGCCTGCTTTCCGCCTCGGCGGCCAGTTGGCCGACCCGCTCGAGGTAGGCCCGGACGACCGGCCGGAACCGGCCGCGGACGCCGCCCAACTCCGCTTCGACCACCTCGGACGGCGCGGCACGAGGCGGACCGGCATCGACAATCGTCCGCGCTGCCGCATCCCCCGTCGCCTGTACCAGTTCGCCGGCATCGGCTCCCGCCGCCGTGCGCGCCCGGGCCGGCTCGGGCGTTGCGTCCGGTCCGGCGGCCACGTCGAATCGCCTGCGCCAGGCCGTGACGAAACGGCGAAAGTCGGCCCGACTCATGCCCATCCGGCCGAGAAAGGCGTCGTTCACTTCACCTTCCCGGAGGCGCTCGTCCGCTTCCCTAATTAATTGCTCCGCCCACCGGACCGGGTCAAGGGGCTTATCGGAAAAAGAGGTCGGAGGCCGCTCTCCGATCGGCGGACCTGACGCGCTGCCGCTTCGGCCCGGGCCGGACTCGCCGGTTCCAGGCTCGCGTTCGGCGTCTCCTGCGGCGCTTCCGCCCGCGTCAAGGCCGGCGCCGGGCGGGCGCGCTTGGGCGCCCGCCCTCGACCCTGACCCCTCGGGCGGGCCGCCGGCACCGGCTTGAATGTCTTCAGAGTTTCCATCAGCGCCCGCGGCTGAGCCTGCCTCGGCGCCGGTTTCAGCGTCGGAGGCGCCGCCCGGGTTCGGTTTGGTTCCGGTCGCCGGATGGGGGACGGCATCTCCGCGGCCGCCTTCCGAGTCAGGCGAAATCGCGGAAGAGGCGCCGCTTGCATCCGCTCCGGTCTCGGCACCAAGCGCGGCAGCGAGGCGCTGGAGGGTTTCGGCTTCTTTCGTCCCGCATCGTTGGGCGAGGGCCGCAGCAAATGCTTCGGCATCGCCCTCGCCGCCGCTCCCGTCCACCTCGGCCGTCTCCCGGTTCCCGTCGGCGTTCGAGCCGGTTGCGCTGGTGGCTGCTTCCTGCTCGGGCGGCGCGGGGGACGGGAGGGAGCCGTCCGGGGAACCTTCAATTTTACCCGCCGGGGCGGGCGCTGAGCCGGCCTCAGCCCCGATGTATATCGGGGTTGCATCGCGGGAGGACACGGGAGCGCTCCCTTCGCTGCGGGCGATGGCGGCTTCGGTCCAATGCGGCCCGGGCCGGATCACGATGCCTTGAGCAAGCCAGAGGGTGACGGCCAAGCAAAATGCTGCGCCGCCGGCGGCCATGAGCGGCCGTCGCCACCCGACCGGCGCGAGAAGGGCCGGTGCCTCGATTCCCCTTCCGGACGGGGACCCTATGGGCCCGGCCAGCATCCGAGCCGCCCGGCGCCCGACCGCCGCCGACAGGGACGGTTCGGTTTCGGGGTCGGTGGCGAGTTCCAGAAACGTGACCAGGTCGTTTTTGAGTTCCGGCCGGCGCTGCTCGATTAGCCGCGCCACATAGAAGAGCGACGGTTTCCGCGCCCCTGCCGCATAGGCCGAACCCGCTGCGCCGGCCAGGCCGACGAGGACCGCCGCCGGATAAACCACAAGACGCGCATCCGGCGGGAAGGCAAACGCCGCATCGGCAATCAGGAGGGCGGCGAGGAGGGTCAGGCCCCCGGACGCGGCCCAGAGCGCCGCCCGGGCGGCCGCCCGGCGCGAGAACGCACGCTGAACCGTCGCGAGGACGTCCCAAAGGAAACGGACCTGAGGCTCACCCTGGCGGGTATGCACAGCCGGACTTCCAGGTAGGGGAGATTCTGGTCAGGTCATCTTGGCGCAGGGTCCACCGTGTCTATTATCGGCCCGACCGGCCGCGGACCTTCCGTCAAACTTAGACGCCTGCGGCGGGGTCTTGTTCCCGCCCTCCGAGGGCTGGCGGGGAAAAATCGCCCCCACCCACCCATGTTGAGAAAATTGTAGCCAGGCCTTCATTCCCCCACCGGCACAATCAGGAGCGGCTCTTCGTCTGCGGCACAGCCGACGACCGCCTTCACCTTTTTGTCGTCGAACGCCCCGACCGGCACCGAACCGAGGCCCAGGGCCGTCGCCTGGAGGAACACGTTCTCGGCCGCGCATCCCACCTCGATGTCCACGTACCGCCGCGCCCGCGTCCCGTACTTGCGGGCCGTGCGCGCCTCAACCCCCGCAATCACAAGACACACGGGCGCCCGGGCCATCCACGTCTGGCCGAGCGCTGCGGCCGCCAACTCCTTCCGCACGTCCCCGCTCTTGACCTTTCGGAGAGCATGCCGGGCGGGGAGATACTTGAAGACCCCTTCAGGCGTCACGGCATAGACCTCGAGCGGATAGAGCGCACCCGCCGACGGCGCCGTCCGAAGGCCCCGCGGGTCGGTGACGCCCTGGGCGCTCCACAGAAGTTGCCCCAGCCTTTCAAGCGGCAGCGGCGCGCCCGAAAATGCGCGGACCGATCGCCGCCTCGCGAGCGCTTCCTCAACCGACACGCGCCCTTCCGTAACGGGCGGCGGCAGGCGAACCAACTCGACGGCGCCCGCTGCGCTTTCTTCGTCCGAGCCGCACGAATGTCCGCCCAGGCCGACCAGGGACCCCGCCAACAGCACCGCCAAAACGCGTCGCATCCACATGACCCACCTCCTTCCCATGCGCGAGAATAACACCGGCGGGAACGATTGGCAATGGGACAGCCTTTTGGCAAAGGTCAGATTCCGCGTGGGTCCAGAGGACCCGCCCTACGTGAGAGAATGGCAGAGTGGCAGGTTTTGGCCTTGCCCATCGACCTTCGTCGCGGACATTGGCAATGCTGCACTCAACAATACCATCCTCAATAATCGTTGTCGCCGGAACTTTCGGGGTGATGGAGAATCTTCGGCCTGTAAACAAAGTAATCAAAGTTCGGGCTCTGGACGGGGCCGTGGCAGGACATACAAAGGCGCGACGAAATATTGATTCGCGGGTCGGGCTTCACACCTTTCTCCTTGTGGTCGCTCGTGACGGCGTGACATCCCTGGCACGTGACGCGGCCGAGGCCGGGCGTCTCCTTGATTGAAACGAAACCGCCCGGCCGCCCGAATCCCATCGTGTGGCACATCAGGCATTCGGGATCCTCGTGTCGGCCGGTGCGCTCGACCGATGCGTACGAGCGGGAGTGCGCGGTGGTCTTCCAGTGCTTGAACTGTGTCTCGTGACACGTGTTGCACGCCTCGGCGGGTTCAAAGCGCTTCGGGACCGGCGTATCCCAACTGGGCGGCGGCTCTTCCCCGGCCTCCTTGACGTATGCCCAATAGAGGTTCTCGGCCCACGCCGCGCCGGGGACGCGCGCGGACAGGTTTGTCAGGTCATGCGACCAGCGGACTTCGCCTTTCGGTCCGCGGCCGGGCGCCAAGGCCCCGAGGAAACGGCCCTGGTCCCCTGTGCCGACGAGGATCGCGCCGCCGATTTCCTCCGGCTCGTAAAGCACCGTGGAATCGTGGCCGGAGACAACCACGTCGATACCGGGCACCTCGGCAGCCAGGCGGCGCGTGTCCGCGAGCGGCTGGTGCGAGACGGCGACGACGAGGTCGCAGGCGGCCAGGGCCCGGGCTTCGCGGTGCGCGGCACGGATGGGCGGCTCAATCCGGAGCCCCTTGCGCCATTCCATGGGCGGATATCCGTAAACCCGGTCGGCAACAACGGCGAAGATTCCGACCACCAGGTCCCCCACCTGCCGGACGACGTGCGGCGGAACCACTTCCCGGCCTGCCGCATCGCGCACGTTCGCGCAGATGAAAGGCAACTGGTATTGGCGGCGAAGGTCCCGAAGCCGCGGGGCACCCAGCAGGAATTCCTGGTCCCCCAGAGCGATGGCGTCGTATTCCGCGCGGGCCGCGGCGCGCGCCAGGTATCGGACCAGCGTCTTGTTTTCGTGGTCCGGAAACAGATCGCCGGCGTCGAGGAGTAAGACGTGCCGGCAGGAACGGCGATACTGCTCGATGAGTCCCTGTCGTTTGGCGAATCCGCCGCTCGGGTTCCCGGGACACCCGCACGCCGCCAGGACGCCGTGATTGCTCCCGGAGAAAAGGAGGACGGGTTCGGCGCGGGGTCCTCTCGGTTCGCAGCCGCCCGCGACCAGGAGAAAGAGGCCGACGCAGAGCCGCGCGAAACGCCAGGCGGAGGCTGCAGCGCCTACCCCCCCTCGGTCGTAAGCGGCGGGAGGCTGACGTGGTGGACGCATTTCATGAATGCCTTATTGCGCAGTTCCTCGAGAACCTCGGGCGGGGGAACGGTGTCCAGCGTCAACCCCAGGCACGCTTCGCCCGAATTCACTTTGCGCCCGAAGGTCATGCTGGCGATGTTGACGCCGTGCGAGCCGAAGATGGTTCCAACCTCGCCGATGATGCCGGGGCGGTCCTCGTTGAAAGTGATGACGAGGTCGCCCTCGGGCCTGAGTTCCATGTAGAACTCGTCGATGGCGGTGACGCGCGGATGGCGCGCCCCGAAGACGGTGCCGCGCACCGAGCGGCTCTCGCGGTCGCCTTCGGCCACGACGCGAAGACTGGACGCATAGCCGCGCGCGTCGCTCGACGTCTGCTCGGACACTTCGACACCGCTCTCCTTGGCCGCCACCCGGGCGTTGACGACGTTCAGCGGCATGCCGACAACGTTCTGAAGCATTCCGATGATGAGGCTGATGGTGACCTGGTTGTAGGGCTGGTCGGCGATTTCGCCGGCGTAGGTCACAGTCAGGAGTTTCAGCCGCCCCCGGAAGATGGCGGCGAGGATGGCGCCCATGCGGTGGCCGAGTTCGGCGTAGGGTTTGAGTTCGCCGGCGGCGACGAAATCGATGGCCGGCACGTTCAGGGCGTTCCGCAGTCCCCGGTCGGCAAGGTAATCGACGAGGTTGCGGCAGGCGTCGATGGCGACGCCTTGCTGGGCTTCGCGGCTCGAGGCGCCGAGGTGCGGCAGCGCGACGGCCTTCGGGTGCTCGACGAGGGCCCGGTTCCGGGGCGGCTCGGAGGTATAGACGTCGAGGCCGGCGCCGCCCAGGTGACCCGACTCGAGGGCTTCCAGGAGGGCCTGCTCATCCACGATGCCGCCGCGGGCCGTATTGATGACAAACGCCCCTTTCGGCAGCATCGCGAGTTCCCCCGCGCCGATGAGGCCGCGCGTCTCGTCGCTCAGCGGCGTATGGACCGTCAGGTAATCTGCTTCCTTGAGGAGGTCCTCGATGTTCTCGACGAGGCGGATTTGCGTTGCCAGTTCCCGGCCGCCCGCGACGAACGGGTCGTAGCCGACGACCTTCATCTCGAAGCCGAGGCAGCGGCGGGCGACGGCCGTGCCGATGCGGCCCAGGCCGACGATGCCGACCGTCTTGCCGGCCAGTTGGCGGCCCATGAACTGCTTGCGGTCCCACTTGCCCTCGCGAAGGCTGACACTGGCGGGGACGACGTTGCGGCTGACGGCGAGCATCAAGCCGATGGTCAGTTCGGCCGTCGAGAGCGTGTTGCCGTCGGGCGCATTCATAACGACGATGCCGTGGCGCGTCGCGGTCGGGATGTCCACGTTGTCCACGCCGACGCCTGCGCGGGCGATGGCTTTGAGGTTGCCCGGCTCGGCCAGCACGTCGGCCGTCAATTTGGTCCCCGAGCGGATGACGATGCCGTCGTATTTCCCGATTTCGCTTTTCAGTTGGTCGGGCGTCAGGTCGGTGCGCACATCCACCTCAAAGCCGGGTTCGGCCTTGAGAATTTCGATACCTTCGTCGGCGAGTTTGTCGGATACGAGGATTTTCATGCGGTTTTCCTTTGTGCATCGTCCTGCGCAGAGCGAGCGCCCTGCTGCTGAACAAGTTGGCCGGTCCTCAGCGGGTCCGCTACGCCCGGGCGAGCACCTTCTGGGCTGCGGCAACGCCCGCCCCGTAAGCCACGGCAACCCCGAGTTTCCCGAGGGCCATCTCCAAGGCGCCGACGGCCGCCAGACAATCGAAGGCGTCGAGGTAACCCATGTGGGAGAACCGGATGATTTTGCCCTTGAGGTGGGCCTGGCCGCCGGCGATGCGGACGCCGAAGTCGTTCGCCATGACTTTCGACAGCGCCTCGCCGTCCACGCCCTCGGGCACGCAGATGGCCGTCACGCTGTCCGACGGGCTCTTGCTGAACGGTTTGAGCCCGAGCGCCTTGGCGGCGGCGCGCGTGGCCTCGGCCCGACGCCGCGTCTCGGCCCAGACCTTCTCCAGCCCTTCGGCGCGGATCATGGCGGTGCTCTTGAGGGCGGCCCGGACCATGACGTTGGCGGGCGTCCACGGGTTGTCCCACTTGGCGAGGCTCTTTCGGTAGGCCTTCAGGTCCACGTAGTAGACGGGCGCCCGGGTTGCGTCGATTTTTTTCCAGGCCTTCTCGGAGCAGGCGATAAAGGCGAGGCCCGCCGGCAGCATCAGCGCCTTCTGGCTGCCGACGACCGTGATGTCCACGCCCCACTTATCCATGTAATAGGGCAGCGCACCGACGCCTGTGATGCCGTCCACGACGAGGAGGGCATCCGTTTTGCCCACCACCCTGGCGATCGCCTCCACGTCGCACGCCGTGCCGGTGGACGTTTCGCAGTGCTGGATATAGACGGCGACGACGTCGGGGTTGGCCTTGAGGGTTTCGGCGATCTGGTCGGCGGTGACGGCCGCGCCCCACTCGATGTCCAGGTCGATCACATCCGCGCCGAAGGCCTTGCCCAGGTCGGACCAGCGTTCGCCGAACTTTCCGCCGCGGACGGCCACTATTCTTTCGCCGCGCGCCACGACGTTGGCCACAGCCGCTTCCATGGCCGCCGACCCGCTTCCCGTAATCGTGTAAACCGGCTGCGCGGTCTGCAGGATGGACTGTAAGTCGGAGGTGAGTTGCTCGAGCATCTTGCGATACTCGGCCGTTCGGTGGTGAAACATGGGACGCGCCAGTTCCAGAAGCGTTTCCTCCGGAACGGGCGTCGGACCGGGAGCAAACAGGCGCTGCTTATACATCGGCGGTGCCCTTTCCTGGTTCGACCTCCTGCAACCCACGTGGCCGCCGCCAAAATGCGAGCAGATATTATAGCAGGGGCGAAACGGGATGCAACGCATTTTGCGCCGCCGCGGTGGGGGGTGGGGGGGCCACGTTATCCCCTGCGTGTTGGGTGTCCTCACCCGACACGCAGGGCGTACGTGCGGGGTGGGGACACCCCGCACGCGGCGTTTTTTGCCGCGCAGCGGCCTTGACTGGTTCGCGTGCGGGTGGCGCGCCACCGCGTGTCGGGTGGGACTTTACCCGCCGAGGGGCGCGGCCCACAAGGACCACCGTGATGCGGCGGTTCCGGCCCCTAGCCGCCCAGCCCCTCCAGCAAATCGGCCAGCCGGTCGCGAATCGAGTTCTCCTCCGCGTTGAACGTGCCCGCCACGTAGGAATGGACCGGCGGCACCACTATCGCGTTCTGCTCGGCCGGGTCGGCGCTGGTGTCCAGATAACTTTTATACCCCTTGTAGGCCGCGGTCGCGTCTTCCGCCGACGGATACCGGATCACGAAGACGTGGTTGAGCACCTCGGCCCGGGCGGTCGGGTAGCCCATAACGGCGACGTCGGTTTCCGGTCCGAGGTCCAGCACGCGCGCGAGCGTCCCCGGATCGCCCTTCGGCACGAACTCGAGCCGCGCGAGCGTGTCAAACGTGTGAAGGTAGTATCGCTCGCCCTGGACGGAGCCGAGGGGGAAACTTTCGAGAATCGACGGGCGGTATCCGTCGGACGCGATTCCGCCCGCCACCACCCGTGCGAGGTCCATGAGCGCCGACGTCGGGGCCGCCCATCCGCCTCCGACGGCCCCTTCATACTCGATCCAGACAAAGTACGGGCCCTTGACGAAACCGAGCGCCCTGTCGTTCATCCGGGCCGCCAGACCCACCAGCGGAAACTGCGTGCCGCGCGACCCGACGCTGAAAAGGCCAAACGCTTCCGAAGGGCTTTCCATCTCGAAGACCCGAAGGGTCACCGCCTCGCCGGCGGCGCCGCGCTGGTAGCTGCGCTTGCCCGACTTGACGTAACCATACTCGCCGCAAAGGGCCGCGCGTGCGCCGATGTCCGAGGCAATCGCTTTGACGCCTTCCGCCGGACTTGCCATCGGGCCGAAGATTTCGACCTCGCCGACCGGTTTCCAGTCGGCCGCGTCCTGGGCGCCGGGGAAGAGCACCAGAAGGGCCGCATGGGGTCCCTGCGGCTCAACTTCCTCCGGAGGGGCTTCCTCCTCGGGCGGCGTCGTTTTGCATCCTGCCGCCAACAGTGCCGCCAGACATCCGACCGCCAGAACCTGCCAAACTCGCCGTCCGCTGATAAACATGATAAGGTTCCTCCTTCAGGCCGCGCCCGTGGGTTTCCCGTCCATCGAGCGCCGATTATAGCGCAGGCCCGCGCCCCATTCAATTGATTTTCTGCCCGTCTCCGGCGGAAAGGTTTCAGGGCGCCGCGCGTGCGCGGGCCGCTTGCCTGGACGCTCGCGGCTAGTTGAGCGTTCGGCGCGCACACACATTGAGTGGGGCCGATATGTTGGCGGGCGGTTTTGGGTGGAATTGGGCGGATTTTGGGCCGTTTTGGAGGCCGAATCGGGCCTGGCGCTGGCGCCAGGGTGGTTTGGGGGCCGAAATGTTAAGATGGGCAAAGCCGAATCGGGCGCTTTTTTCGACTTTTTTCCCGTTTTTGGTCGGAATTGGGCCCGAATTGGCGCTTTTTGACCCCCTTTTTACCCCCTACGCATGCCGATGCGACGATGCGTTGGCGGGGGTTTCTCGCCACTGGTTTCGGGCATAGGCCCGTTGGATTTTCGCTTGCCGCCCGCCTTCGTCCCGGTCCCGACAGGTCGGGAGGACGAAGGCGGGTAAAATTGCCGATTGGGACGGCAAATGGCGAGCCCCGATGTGCATCGGGGTGAGATTCCTCCGCTCGTCCCGATTCTATCGGGACTCGGTCGGAATGACACGTGGGCCGGTCCGGAAGCCGATTTGCGCAGGGTGGGTTGGGACGGGGCAGGGGAACGCGCTTGCGTGCGGCGGCCCTCTAACGTATCGTGATGGGCATGAGCGAGCAACAGGCCGATTATCCGACGAGCGGCGAGACCTGCGCCTGGAATGACCTCGCGAGGCTCCGAGAGTGCCCCCATCCCGCCTGGTTGGGCGATCCCGAAGGGCGGTGCCTTTACCACTCGCCGGAAAACGGGAAGACGAAAGAGACGGCCCGCCAAGTCTGGGCCAAGGCGCGGCGAAAGGCAGAAAAGCCGGACCCGAATTTCGTCGGCTGGCATTTCCCCAAGGATCCGGACGAAAAGGAGTTTGAGGACGCCACCTTCCAGGGGGACGCTGGGTTTAACCGCGCCACCTTTCAGGGAGATGCTTGGTTTGTGGGTAACACCTTCCAGGGGGACGTCACGTTTGAGCATACCGTTTTCCAGGGGGCCGCTGAGTTCGACGGCGGGACCTTCGAAGGGGATGCCACCTTTGACGGCGCCTCCTTTAAAGACCACGCTGGATTCTCCTCCACCTTTCGGGGAGAGGGCGCATTTGGCGGCGCCACCTTCCAGGGGGTCGCCTGGTTTTGGGGCGCCACCTTCCAGGGGGACGCCTGGTTTCCGGACACCACCTTCAAGGAGCGAGTTTTGTTTCGCGAAACCACCTTCGAGGAGATCGCTTCGTTTCAGGGTGCGAAGTTTGAGCCAGGGATTGACGTACGGTTTGATACGCCGTCGCCATGGTCGTGGCTTTGGGGACGGCGGCCGTTCCGCCGGACCGAAGAAGGGGAAACCGCCTATCGCCTGGCCAAGCAGGCGGCCCAGGCGCGGGGAGATTATACAGAGGCGGGGCAGTATCACTATGCCGAGCAGTGTGCGATTGAGGCGCGGAGGCGCGGCGAATCCGGGTACCGGCCCTGGCGGTGGGCATTCTGGGTGTGGCTTCTGCGGCTCCTCTTTGGCCGCATCGTTTTCGGTTACGGCGAGCGGCCGTATTATCCGCTCTTCATTGCGCTTGCGGTTATCGCGTGCTGGACGGGGCTTTACTGGCAGTTCGACGCGATTGGGCCGAACCCGACCGATGAGGCGGCGATTGCGGCGCCGGCCACGCTGGGGGAGAGCCTATACTTTAGCCTCGTGACGTTCACGACGCTGGGGTATGGCGACTTCAAGCCGAAACCGAACTACCGCTTGCTGGCGGGCGCGGAGGCCGCGCTCGGGGCCGGGTTGATGGCGACGTTCATCGTCTGCCTGACGCGGAAATATATGCGGTGATGCCGTCAGCGTGTCGGCCCGTCATCGGCGGGCGAAGCGGCCGCCGGTGCCGGGACTTGACGCGTGACTTGTTCCTGCATAAATTTTTATTACACATCACGAATCGAAGGGAGGCGGTCATGTGGCTGGAGAAACTGCTCGAGAAGTATCTGCCTGAGCCAACGGAAGAAGCCGAGGTCGCTTTCGTCGAGAAACTAAAGGACAACGTGCCGGCCTGGATCAGGCCCAACTCGGAGGGCCAGGGCGACACCCGTGCCCAAGCAGGCGACCAATGGTTTCACGCGCTCTACAAGGAGTACACGGGTCGGATCATCGCATATGACGAAATCATATGGAAGGTCACTGCCATCATGGTGCCACTCTCCCTGGCTCCCTATGCAATCCTCGCAAATCTTGGGTCTTTTGACTGGTGGAGGGTGTTGCTCTTGGCCATCGGCTCAATAGCGTTAATGAGCCTTTGGTTCATCGTGATATTCAAGTACCTACGAGGACAGCAAAACTGGCTCCACAGACTATGGGCGATCGAGAAGCTGCTGGACCTGTATCCCTTCGCTCGACCCGAGGAGAAAGACCCGAAGGCGAAAGACCCGGAGGAGAAAGAACCGGAGGAGAAAGAGAAATCCGTCGAGGAGCCTCGCTGGTACCAGACGAGACACATCATAAAACGAACGTTTAAGGTTCTTTGGTGGGCTAACGTGGTGGCTTGGGGGGTCCTGCTTTTAATGAGCGAGTCGGTTTGGTGTGTCCGGCTTCTTGTGAGCATGTTGGTTTGGCATCACCGGCTTCTTGTGAGCACGTTTTCGTGAGCACATCAAACGGTTTTTGCAACTCTGTCAACCGCACGCGCTGACGAAAGGGGCAAGCAAACGACCCGTGAGTATGATAAAGGCGCTGATCTGTCGGAACGGCGAACGGCCCAACCGCGAGATTCCTCCGCTCGTCCCGATTCTATCGGGACTCGGTCGGAATGACACGTGGGCCAGCGCGGAGGCGGCGGCGTGTCGGCCTGTTATCGGCGGGTAAAGCGGCCGCCGGGCAGGGCGCGGACGAGGCCTTTTGAGTTCCGAGAAGGGTCAGGGCGCCGGCGGCGCACGAGCGTTTACCCGCCGTAGGCGCGCCTGCGGCGAAGGAGGGCCGCCGCGCCGCCAAGGGCCATCAGAACCAACGTGGCGGGTTCAGGCACGGCGTGCCATGCGAAGGCATATTGCTGGGCGTCCAGGTCGGCGACCTCCCCGAGTTCCACGCCAAGATAGTAATCGCCCGTTTGGGGGACCTCCCAGTAAAGGTGTTCGAGGTTGTCGGCAACCGACGAGGAGCCGGGCATCGGCGGCGCGGACCCGCCCGCGTCATACAGGTTGATATCCAGGCCATTGATGAGGAACGCCGTCAGCCCATCCGTGTCATCAGCGTCAAACCGGCCGTCGCCGTCCTCATCGTCTTCGAGAATGACCCGCCGGTCCCAGGCCAGCGTGGCGGTCAGATGGGTGCCGGCGGACAAGGCGCGGTCGAGATAATAAAGGATTTCGGTTCCCTCGCCGGTAACGACATTCAGGTCCCACCCTACGAGGGGGACCGTGCCCGCCTCGTGTTCGCCGGCGCTGTACTGATTGTAAGCCGCCAAGGCATCCAGTTGCCCCGCGCCGAGTTCATCATCAAGAGGAATCAATTTGTCCAAATAGGCCGGGGACAGGAGCCAATTGTCGCCGGACGTGTCGCACGTGGTTTTGTCGGCCGAGTTCATCAAGACGGCCTTCAGAACGTTGTGATTGGTGCTCATCGAGTGGTCGTTGCCGTACTGGGTGAGCAGCCCTGCGACGCCCGCGACGTGAGGTGCTGCAAAGCTGGTGCCGCTGACGTTCGCGAAACCGCCGCCGAGCGTGGTGGTGTAGATTGATTCGGGGTGTCGTTCCGGCAAACTCTCGTAACCGCCGGGCGCTGCCAGGTCTGGTTTGTAGCGGCCGTCCACGGGAGCCTCGGTGAAGTTGTTCCATCCGGCCATCTGGTCGTACTGGCCCGAAGCCGTCATGACCGTGGCATTGACGGTCATGCCGTTGAATGCATCCGTTGGCAGAGGGTAGTCGCCGGTATCCTGGTTGCCCGCAATGGCAAAGAGCACATCGTCGTGGCAGGCGAGGAAGTCAACATGGCGGCTTTCCAAGGAACTGCCATCCAGACTATCCCCGTCAAGGGACCAGCCGAACGGATAGGTGATGATGCTGCAGCCCTGGCTGACCAGCCAGTTGGCGCCGTCAAACGTGTCCGCCCACGCCGCAACCGTGTAGCCATAGACCGAGGCACCCGGCGCCACGCCTGTATAGGTGGCGTGGTTGCTGTTCAGGACACCCGCCACTTCCGTGGCGTGCTCATGGGGCGATCCGGTTCCGCCGTTGCCGCCTACGGACAGATTCGGATGGTCGGCGATCTTGTCGTCAAGCACCCCCAGGTTGATCCCCGTGCCGGTCAGCGAAATCGGCGCGTCGTGCAAGGCGGCGGCATTGACCCCTTCGGCGCCGACCGAATCATCCAGGGCCAAAGCGGAGCCGGCCAACCCCGCAGCAACGACGACGCCGAGAGCCAACTGGACCGTCCTAGTCGCAATGAGTCGCTTGGTCCTCACTTGCGCTCCCGCCTGAAGCGGACTGACCCAGGGTTCACATAGTCCCTAAATCTAAAGCAACTATACACACCAAACACCAAGAACGCGGGTCCGTCAAGTATCAATTCCGACAATTATCCTAAATGGGGCGTGGCGTGCGTGCGGGTGGCGCGCCCCCGCGTGTCGGCGCGTCATCGGCGGGTGAAGCGGCCGGCAGGCAGGGCGCGCACGAGGCCTTTTGAGTTCCGAGAAAGGTCAGGGCGCCGACGGACAGTCTGGGCGCAGGCTCTGAGGCGGATGTTTACCCACCCCTTGAGGCCAGGAGGCATCGGACATACTGCTCGGCGACCTCAAGGTCCTTGACGGCATCCTCCGGGGGCGAAATGTTCGGCCGCCCGTCGCGGACGCTTTCGATGAACCGCCTGGCCTGTTCGCGCATCGACCACCGACTTTTCATCAGGGGCGCCTCGCAAGCAGTGACGTCGCCGGCGCCCTTGTAAACCTTGACCCGGCCCGCCTGCCGGGCCATCGGCGCCGGAACTTCGACCCGGACGTAGCCCTTCTCGAAGCAGACGGTGTAGGTTTCTTCCCAATGGTCCCGACAATGGTAGGCAGCCATCTCGAAGGTGGCGGTGACGCCGGTGTCGGTGGTGGCGCTGAACGTCAGGCCGGCCGGGTCGGCATAGCGCACCCGGTAGTCTTCGCCCAGCAGGTATCGCAGCAGATTGAGTTGGTGGATGTAGTAATTAATGAAGGTATCGTAGAGCCTTTGCGTTTTCTGGTCCATCCATTCGGGCATCGGCTCGCCCTGCTGGTCCTTGTAAGTTGGTTGTTCCTCGCCGGCGGAAAGTGGCGGCTCGGCCTGCTGCATCCAGTCGCCCGGCGGCATTTCGACCCGCGCGTAGCGCAGCGGACCGAACTCGGCCGAGGCCCTCCACTCGCCGATCAGCCGCTTCGCATACTGCGAAGCCGGGTCCGAGCGCTTATTGTAACCGATCTGGTAAACGACGCCCTGCTTGCGGGCCAGTTCGGCGAGCCGCCGACCTGTCTCGGCGCGGACGGCGATGGGCTTTTCCGTAAGACAGGGCTTGGCGGCGTTGAGAATGTCGGGAACCACGGCGTGGTGAAGACAGTAGGGCAGGACGGCGACGACGGCATCGAGACGAGCGTCGGCGAGCATCTCGCGATGGTTCGGGTAGGTCCTGTCAATGCCGTACCGTGCGGCGACGAGTTCGGCCGTCTTGCGCCGCCCTTCGGCCAGCGCCACCAGTTCGACGTCCGGCAAGACGGCGTAATTCGCCAGGTGAGCGAGTTGCCCCATCAGGCCTGCACCCACGAACCCCATCCGCACTTTCTTCGCCATGCTGCCGCTCCCTTGTGCTAGATTTTGGCCAGCACCTTCTCGAGCGCCGCCTTCGAGAACTTCACGATGTTCTCATGGTCGTCTTCCCAGTAGGCGGGATTGAAAATCTCGACCGAAACGAACCCGTCGTAACCCACGTCGTTTTTCAGAACCGACAAGTATTCCTTCAGCGGCATGACACCCTGCCCCGGGTAGACACGGTGGCTGTCCTTGAGTTTCCCGGGCGGCAATTGGAGGCAGTCGTTGACGTGAACGATGAGCAGCGCGTCGCGTGGAATTGCGCGAATGTCGCTCATCGGCACGCGGCTCTTATAGTAGTGAAAGGTGTCCATCATCATGCCGACGTTGTCGCGCCGGCTTGCCCGTGCGATGCGAAGCGCCTCTTTCGGGCCCGGCATGAATTCCGTCCCCCCGATCGGTTCGAGGGCGATGCGCAGGCCGAACTTCGCCGCCGCCTCTCCGTATTCCCCAGCCACCTCGCCTGCACGCCGGTTGGCTTCGTCGCGGCTGACCCCTTCGGGGAATCCGCACGCGCAGTAAGTCAGGAGGACACTGGCCCCGAGTTCCGCCGCAATCGGTCCGTACTTCCCGATGCGCTGAATCTCGTCGGCATACGCACCAAAGGGCTCGAAGCAGAACGCCATGAGGGCGGCCACCTCGACGCCGCACCCGTTCAACTGGCCCTTGAGGTCCGCGAGCGACCGCCCCGCCAGGTCCTCGTCCAGCCGATCGGTGGCAATCTCGATGGCCTCGTAGCCGTACTTGGCAAGATAGTCCACCGTGTCCTTCAGGGGGTACTTTCCTGATGTGGCGGTGTTAAAGCAGGTTTTCATGTTGTGCCTCCTTGGCCAGGTCAAAGGGCGTTGCCGGCGTGTTGCCGGCGTCTTATCGCTTGACGAAGCGGCCGCCGGGCAGGGCGCGGACGAGGCCTTTCAGTTCCAGAAGGGTCAGGGCGCCGGCGGCCGCAGACACCTCGACGCCGGCGCGCGACGCCAGGGTTTCAATCGGCGCCGGTTCGCCATCCATCACTTTCATCAGGCGTCCTTCCTCGGGGGAGAGGTTCGCCTTGAGCGCGAGGTCCGGCTGCTCGGCGGCGGTTTCGCCGGCGGGGGACGGGAGCCCCAGGTCCGGGAACTCGTCGAGAATGTCGGCGAGGGATTCGACGAGTTTTGCCCCGTCGCGGATAAGGGCATGGACGCCGGCGGCGCCAGGCGCGTCCACGCGGTTCGGGACGGCGAAGACTTCCTTGCCCATCTCGCCGGCCAAGCGGGCGGTGATGAGGGCGCCGCTTCGGCGGCCTGCCTCCACGACGATGGTGCCCAGCGACAGGGCCGCCAGGACACGGTTCCGCCGCGGAAAGTTCTCGGCGCGCGGGGAGGTTTCCATCGGGAACTCGCTCACCAGGGCCCCCTGGGCGGCGACGGCGTCGGCCAAGCGGCGATTCTCCGGCGGATAGACCCGGGAGAGGCCGTTGCCGAGGACGGCCAGGGTCCGCCCGCCTGCCGCCAGGGCGCCCGAGTGGGCGGCCGAGTCGATGCCGCGGGCGAGACCGGAGACGACCGTGAAGCCCACCCGCGCCAGGCCCCCCGCCAGGCGCTCGGCCTGGTCCTTGCCGTACAGGCTGCATCGGCGCATGCCGACGACGGCCATCGCCTGGGCGTCTTCGGGCACAAGGTCGCCTTTGACGTAAAGGACCGGCGGGGCGTCGGGCAAATAGGTGAGGGCGACGGGATAGGCCGGGTCGCTGCGGAAAACGAGTTGGACGCCGGCGTCTTGGGCGCGGCGGAGTTCCGCTTCGGGGTCGGCGTGGTCGAGGGCGTCGCGGATCTTTCGAGCGCTGTCGGGGCCGATGCCGGGCGCGTCGGCCAGGGCCCGGGCGCCGGCGTCTGCGGCGACGCGGGCGGAGCCGAAGTGCTCCACGAGAGCCACGTGGAGGCGCGGGCCGACGCCGGTCGCCAGGTGCAGCCGGAGCGCGGCCAAGCGTTCATCGGTGTCGGTCGGTTGCAGGGTTTTCCCTTTGGTCTCAGGTTTCGGCGAGCGCAGCCAGACCGGAGCGAATCTCGTCGTCGGTCACGTCCTCGACGACGCGCACAGCGCCGATTCTTTCCGGCAGGACGAAGCGCAAGCGCCCGGCTTCGGCCTTCTTGTCGTGCTGCATGATCTGGAGGCAGCGCGCGGCGTCCAGGGGCTCTTCCAGGGCGACGGGCAAGCCGAATCGCCGGATGAGTTTCCGCTGGCGTTCGACGACGGCCCCACCGACGAGTCCGCGCGTGCGGGCGACGTGGGCCTCGGCCATCATGCCGAGGGCGACAGCGCGACCATGGGTGATTCCTGTGAGGCTTTCGATGGCGTGGCCGATGGTGTGGCCGTAGTTGAGGATGCGGCGCAAATCCGCTTCGCGTTCGTCGGCCGCGACGACTTCGGCCTTAATCCGCACGTTGCGGGCGACGATGTCTTCGAGGATGCTCAGGTCGCGTGCGAGAATTCGATCGGCCCGGCGTTCGAGTTCATCGAACAGATCTGCGTCGCGGATCATGGCGTGTTTGACGACTTCCGCCAGGCCCGTCCGCAGTTCCTCGTCGGGCAGCGTCTTGAGCGTTTCGGTGTCGCAAAGGACGGCCGCAGGCTGGTGGAAGGCGCCGATGAGGTTTTTGCATTCGGGATGGTTGACGGCCGTTTTGCCGCCGACGCTCGCGTCCACCTGGGCGAGGAGGCTGGTCGGGACGGCAATCCACGCGATGCCACGCATGTAGATAGCCGCGGCGAAGCCCGCCAGATCCGTCACGCCGCCGCCGCCGAGGGCGACGACGACGGAGCCTCGGTCGAGGCCCATCCTCAGCATCGCGTCGCAGAGTTGACCTACTTGGGAGAGGCTCTTGGATGCTTCTCCGGGGGGAACGACGAGAGGTGTGGCGGCGAGGCCCGCGGTGCGCAGGCTCTCCATGGCCGGCTCGAGGTAATGCTCGGCCACGTTTGCGTCACTAATCAGGGCGGCTTTCGGAGTCCGCGCTGCCGCTTTCGCCTCCGGTCCCGCCTCCTTCAAAAGGCGCGGGCCGATCCGGACGGCGTAGGCGGATCCGGTGAGACAGATGTCCACGTTTTGCATCGCTTTTGACTTTCCCCATGCGCTTGACGAAGATGAAGGCAACGAGCATGATGACGAGGGCGGCGCCCATGAAGATGGCGACCGGCCAGTAGGGTCCGAGGGTCACGAGCGGGCGGCCCGGCGGCGGGCTGGCCCCGACGGGGCTGGGGCCCCGGACGTCTTCCTCGAATCGCCGGCCGACCAGCAGCGGCCCCAGGCGAACGTTGCCCTCGAGGTCCTCGTATTTTCGGACCTTGTAGAAATAGGCCTTGATGATAACGTCGTTGCCGCGCTTGAACCGGACCGTCGGGTCGTCAATCACGACGATGGTGGCGAACGGCTGATTCTTCCCCGCAGGATGCTCTTTGATGTTGCACGTGAAGAGGCGCGGCACATCGAGGCCGAGGGCGGCGCCCGGTCGCCACGGCGTCACGCTCGCATAAACGCCCCGGATCGTGACCGGCGTGCCGCGAAAAGCCGACGGTGTGGCGACGAGTTGCGCGTATGCGACGGTTTCCTCGTCGGGCTTAAACAGTTTCGCCGGGAACCGGTTGACGAGGGAGACCAGATAGTAGAAGGCGGACTCGTCGAAGCCGAAGGTTTCGTCCTTGACGTCGTCGAAGAGGGCCTGGGCCTTTTCAATGGGAATCTCGAAGCGATGGAGGACGGGGAGTTCGGGGACGTCTTCCGGGGCGGTTCCGGTTTTGGCGGCTGCGTCCTGTGGCTTTGCCTGAGGTTCGGCCGGCGGGGTCGCGTCTGAGGCCGGCGCGGGCGCGGACGCAAGGAGAGCGACAAGGGCGAGGCCTAAGGCGATTCGCCCGGCATGGAGGTTCCGGCGCGGTGTGTCATTTGCTCTGCTCATCTTCGCTCCGATTCACCATTCTAAGTGGCCCCCGCCAGGTCGGTCAAAAGGAATCCGCCCGGGGCTTCATCCCAAGGAACGAGCGCCGGGCGCGAAAGTTGCAAAAGACGCGCGGGGCCGGCTGTCTCGACAGGAGGCGCTTCACTTTTTCGGCGGTGGCGGCGGCGGTCCGGCTGTAAGATGTCGCCGCGGCGACGGGCCCGCCTCAGGCAGGCAAGGAGGACGTGGATGGGTCTGGAGACGTATGAGGGCGCGCTTCGCTACCTTTTCACATCGACCGACTATGAGAAGATGCAGCGGGTCCGCTACAACGCCGACACGTTCAGCCTGGACCGGATGGGCCGGCTGCTCGAGGCGCTCGGGTCGCCGGAGAGCCGCTTCGAGAGTATTCACGTCGCCGGGACGAAGGGGAAGGGGTCCACGGCGGCGATTCTTCACGCCCTGGCGCTGGAGTGCGGGTTGAAGGCGGGGCTTTATACGTCGCCGCACCTGGTGGACATCCGCGAGCGGATCCGGGTCGGATGGGAGGACATTTCGCGTGAGGATTTGCGCCGGCTGATTGAGGCGGCCCGGCCGCACATCGACCGCATGCGCACCGAGGGCGACGCGCCGACCTTTTTTGAGATCTTCACCGCCCTGGCGTTCCGGCACGTTGCCGACGTGCGGGTGGATCTTGCGATTGTGGAGACCGGGCTCGGCGGGCGGCTGGACGCGACGAACGTCCTGAAGCCGCAGGTCTCGGTCATCACGGCCATTAGCCTCGACCACACGTACCAATTGGGAGACTCGCTCGCGGCCATTGCCCGCGAGAAGGCCGGTATCGTGAAGCGCGGCGTGGCGGTCGTCTGCCAGCCGCAGCCGGCAGAAGCGGTGGCGGTGATTGAAGATGCCTGTCGCCGGGTTTCGTCGCCGCTCGTCCGCGTCGGGCAGGACGTGACGTATGTGTGGGCGCCCGCCGCGGCGGGAGGTCGGCTTAGCGTCCGGACGCCCCGCGCCCGTTATGAAGGGCTCTTCCTTCCGCTGATGGGTGAGCACCAAGCGGTGAATGCGGCAACGGCGATTGCGGCGGCCGAGTTGGCCGGACCTCTGGGCGAACGCCTCTCGCCGGAGCGCGTTCGCAGCGCGCTGGCCCGAGTCCGCTGGCCGGGGAGGATGGAATACGTGCCGGGGCGACCGGACCTCCTCCTCGACGGGGCGCACAATCGGGCGAGCATGGAACGTTTGTTCGAGGCGGTGTCGCGTCACTTTGCGAGTCGGCGAATCGTCGTCGTGTTCGGCTGCGCCGCCGACAAGAACGTTGACGGGATGTTGACTGTGCTGGCCGGCTTGGGGGCGCCCCTGGTTTTCACCCGGACGGACAATCCGCGTGCGGCAAGTCCCGCGGACCTGCGGGAGCGGTTCGAGCGGCTGGGCGGTGAAGAGGCGGAGGCGATTCCGGATGTCCGCGCTGCGCTTCGGACGGCCGGCGAAAAGGCGGGTCCCGACGGCCTGGTCCTCGTCTGCGGCTCACTCTACCTGGTAGGCGAGGTGAAAGGGCTGCTGGCGTCGGTGGATTCGGCCGGGGCCGAACGGCGCTCGCCGCGTAAACGCGGCGGCTAAATGGGGCATGTGCGCCGGCGAAATGCTGCTTCATGGCGGAACATCACCGGGGGCTCCCGTCCCGGGCTCAAAAGTGGCCTTCGACATGCTCGGATGGGCAGGCCCCGCCGCAGGAAGAAGCGGCGCCAAATTCGTTGACGGTCGCGCGCGCCGTTGGTAGCATCGGGGCTCATCCCGCACGGGCCATAGGAGGAAGTCGGTGCCGCGCACCCCCTTTGTTCATCTGCACGTTCACACGGAATACAGCCTCTTGGACGGCGCCTGCCGAGTCGGCGACCTTATCCGCGCCGCATCGGAGCAGGGCGCCGAAGCCATCGCCATCACCGACCACGGGAACCTGTTCGGCGCGATTGAGTTCTACAGCGCCGCCGTGGCCGCCGGCATCAAGCCGATCATCGGATACGAGGCCTATGTCGCCCCGGGCCGGCGGCAGGACCGCGAGACCCTCCCCGGGAGCCAGGACGCCGGCTATCACCTGGTTCTGCTCGTGCGCGACGAGCAGGGCTACAAGAACCTGTTGCGTCTGGCGACGACCGCCTATCTGGACGGGTTTTACTATCGCCCCCGCATCGACAAGGAGGTGCTCGCCGAACACTCCGACGGTCTCATCGGCCTATCGGCGTGCCTTCATGGCGAGGTTCCGCGGCGGCTCCTGGCCGGCGATGAAGCGGGGGCGCGGCGGGCGGCCGGAGACTATCGCGACATCCTCGGCGCCGGGAACTTCTATCTGGAGATCCAGGACCACGGCATCGAGGATGAGCGTCGCGCGCGGCCGATGATGGTGGCCCTGGCGCGCCAGATGGACATCCCCCTGGTCGCCAGCAACGATGTCCACTACATCCACGCCGACGACACGCGGGCCCACGATGCTCTGCTGTGCATCAACACGGGCAAGATTCTCAGCGACCCGAACCGGATGCAGTACCGGCCGCGCGAGTTCCATCTGAAAACCGCCGAGCAGATGCGAGAGCGGTTTGCCGATCTCCCCGAGTCCCTTTCGAACACGATCGAGGTGGCCCGGGCGTGCAACCTGCGGCTGAAGTTCACCGAGCGGCGCGTGCCGCTCTATCCGGTGCCGCAGGACGAGACGCCCGAATCGGTGCTCCGCCGCCTGTGTGAAAAGGGCCTCGAGAGCCGCTACGGCCGCATTACCAAGGCCATCCGCGAGCGGCTGGAACACGAACTGGCGATCATCGAGTCGAAGGGCTTTTCGAGTTACTTCCTGATTGTGTGGGACTTCGTCCGCTACGCGCGCGAGAAAGGCATTCCGTGCGCGGCGCGCGGCAGCGGGTGCGGATGTATGGTGGCGTATCTTTTGGGGATTTCGACCATCGACCCCTTGAAGTACGGCCTGCTGTTTGAGCGGTTCATGGACCCCAGCCGCAACGAGATGCCCGACCTCGACATCGACATCTGCCAGAACGGTCGGCAGGACCTGATTCGCTACGTGCGCGAGAAGTACGGCCAGGAAAACGTCGCGCAGATCATCACGTTCGGCACGATGGCCGCCCGCGCCGCCGTCCGCGACGTCGGCCGCGTCCTCGACATGCCCCTGCCGGAAGTGGACCGCATCGCGAAGAAGATCCCGGCGCAACTGCACATGACGCTCGACCGGGCCCTGGTCCAGGAGCCGGACCTGAGGCGGATGCAGGAGACGGACCCCAAGGTTCGCGAACTGATTGACATCGCCAAGAGGCTGGAGGGTGTGGCGCGGCACGCGTCGGTCCACGCAGCCGGTGTGGTCATCGCCGACGCGCCGCTCGTGCATTACGCTCCCCTTTGCCGCGTCGGCGACGACATCACCACCCAGTGGGATATGTACGCCGTCGGGAAGGCCGGCCTCTTGAAGATGGATTTCCTGGGTCTCCGGACACTCTCGACGATTCAGCGGGCTGTGGACCTCGTCGAGCGGCACGGCGGCGAGCGCGTGGACCTGGAGCGCATCAATCTCGACGACCGGCAGGTTTACGCCCTCTTCGAGCGCGGCGAGACGAAAGGCATCTTCCAGTTTGAATCCGCCGGCATGCGGGACCTCCTGCAAAAGATTAAGCCCGACAAACTCGAGGACCTCATCGCCGCCAATGCGCTCTACCGGCCTGGCCCGATGATCATGATTGACTCGTTTCTCGATCGCAAGCACGGCCGCGCCAAGTACGACTTTCCCCATCCCGTCCTCAAGGAAATCCTGGAAGAGACGTATGGCATCATGGCCTACCAGGAACAGGTGATGCGGATTGTCAACCGCCTGGGCAACATCCCCCTGGAGCGGGCCTACAAACTCATCAAGGCCATCTCCAAGAAGGACATGGACATCATCAACGCCGAGTGCGACGCCTTCCTGGCCGGGTGCAGAAAGCATCGGCTCCAACCGGAGCTGGCTGAAAGAGTCTGGGAACTTGTCACGCACTTCGGCGGCTACGGGTTCAACAAGAGCCATTCGGCCCGCTATGCCCTCGTCGCCTACCAGACGGCCTACCTGAAGGTCCACTATCCGGTCGAGTTCATGGCCGCGCTGCTGACCTACGAGATGGGCGACAGCGACAAAGTCGCCGAGTATATCAACGACTGCCGCCGAATGGACATCGAGGTGGCCCCGCCGGACATCAATGAGTCCGAGGCCGACTTTACGGTCGTCGGCGATAAGATTCGTTTCGGCCTGGCGGCCGTGAAGGGCATCGGCCACCGCGCCGTCGAGGTCATCGAGGCGGCGCGGCAAGAGGTCGGCCGATTCCGGTCCCTCTTCCATTTCTGCGAGCACGTGGACCCGTCGGTCGTCAACCGGTCGGTGGTCGATTGTCTGATCAAGTGCGGCGCGTTCGATTCGACAGGCGCCCGCCGCAGCCAACTGGCCGCCGTGATGGACCGGGCCCTCTCCGCCGGCGCCGAAACCCAGGACGACCGGCGCCGGGGCCAGATGACCTTCTTCGGTAAGTTTCAGGCCGATCCCGGCGCGCCGGGACCGGATGAAGAGACTCTGCCCGACATCCCCGAGTGGCCCGAGGCGCAACTCCTGAAGCACGAGAAGGGTGTTCTGGGGTTTTACGTCTCGAGCCATCCACTGGCCCAGCACGAACAGGTCCTGCGGCACTTTGCCACCGCCACGACCGCCGACCTGGCCCAGTACGAAGACGGGACCGAAGTCATCCTGGGCGGCATGATTACCCGTGTGCGGGCCCTGTTCACGAAGAAAGGCCGAAACGCCGGGGCCAGGATGGCGGCCTTCGACTTCGAGGACCTCGACGGACAAACCCCCTGCATCATCTTTTCGGAGGGTTACGAGAAGTACCAGGCCCTCATCCGGCCGGAGAGCATTGTCTTCGTCCACGGCCAGGTGGACCGCCGGCGCGAGGAACCCTCCGTCCGCGTGAGGGAAGTCTTCACTTTGGCCGACGGCCAGCGGAAACTGACGACGGCCGTCGTCATCCGCCTCCACGAGGTCGGGCTCGACGACCGGATGATGGAGAGCCTGTGCGACGTCCTTCGGACCCACCCCGGCCCGGTGCCGCTCTACATCGAACTGGTCAGCCGGACGCACGGCAAGACGGTGATCCGCGCCGGCGAAACCTTGAGCGTTGCTGCGGACGGCGCTTTCCAGCGCGACGTCGAAAATCTCCTCGGTGAGGACCACCTCGTCCTCACCGCCAACGGTCACGGCCACCTGGCGAAAATCTAAGAGCCTCGCTCTGCCAGAGAACCTTCAAGGCCAATCGGCAGAGCGGCCGCCCTTCGTGCCGGAACATCTCGTTACACCGCGGTTTTGACGGAAGGTGGAATTTGCTTGCCCGTTTCGATGGGGCCGAATAGACTTGCTCCACTGTGCACGTCCCGGCGGGATCTTCGCGGGGCGGGGTCCATTCCACTGGGGACGATTGGTCTTGGGGGTTTCGACCCATGCGTTTCCGGATGCTTTGTCTCGGGCTCGTGATGGCGTTTGCGCCGACCCTTTTCGGCCGAACCGCCGGCGCGGCAGACGGCGCCCCCGCCGTGAAACTCGACCGGGCGCGCTATATGCCGCTTTCGGAAGTGCGGCCGGGGATGGTCGGGGTCGGCAAGACCACGCTGGACGGCTCGCAGATCGTCGAGTTCGAAGCCATTGTCCTGGCGGTCCTGAAAAGAATCGCCCCCCGGAGGGACCTGATTATGGTCCGCTGCCGGGGAGCGGGACTCGAGGAGACGGGCGTCGTCGCGGGCATGAGCGGCAGCCCGGTGTATGTGGACGGCCGCCTCATCGGCGCCGTCGCGTACTCGTTTCAGTGGGGAAAGGCGCCCATCGCGGGCGTCCAGCCCATCGGGCAGATGCTCGCGGTGTCGGACAAGCATCCGTGGGCGCACCAGAATCGGTCAGGGGCCATGAGCCGCTCGCCATCCCGGCGCGCCGGGACCTTCGGAGACCCGCGCCCGAAGCGCGCCGCGTCCCCCACCCTTACGGTGCCCACGGCGGCACTGGGGCTTGCGAATGTGCCGGCAGCGCTTGCCGGGCACGAGACGTTCGACCTGCGGCCAATCCGGACGCCGGTGATGGTCAGCGGCGCCTCGCCTCGGGCGCTCGATCGCCTGCGCAAGGAGTTCGCGCCGTTCGGCCTCGTGCCGATGCAGGGCGGCGCCGTGGGACGCGAACTGCCGCCCGCCGCGCGGCTGGAGGCGGGCGCGCCGCTCGGCGTGGGGCTGATGCGCGGCGACATGGACATCACAGGGATGGGGACGATCACGGAGATCGCCGGCGACCGGCTCTACGGCTTCGGCCACGCAATGTTCGGGCTCGGCGAAGCGAACTACCCGCTGATGACGGGCGTGGCCCAGGTGGTCGTGCCGTCGCTGGCGTTTTCATTCCGCATGGGCGCGCCGGTCGAGGAGGTCGGCCGCCTCGTCTGGGACGAAGAGACGGCCGTGTTCGGCCGCCTCGGCGACCAGCGCGCTCCGATGGTGCCTGTGGAGGTGACCATTCGCGGCCCCGACAAAGGATTCGAGGAACGGTTCCGATACGAAATGGTCCACCACCGCCTGCTCTCCCCGATCCTGGCGGGCATCGGGACGATTAACAGCCTCCAGGTGCGGTCGGCGCTGCCGCCCGACCACACGCTTCGCTATCGCCTGGACGTGAAGCCGGCGGGCCGCGAGCCAATCATCCTTGAGAACCTGGCCGTCTCACCCGACGGCGATTACTACCTGTTCAGCCAGATCGTCGGCCTCGTGCGGGTCTTGATGGAAAACCCGTTCGAGAACCTGGCGATTGAGTCGGCCCGGGTGGAGGCGGACGTGGAGCCAACGTCGCGCCTGGCTGCGATTCAGGAAGCGCGGCTTCTGAAGCATGCGGTGCGCCCCGGCGGAACCGTCTCGGCCAAGGTGAGAATCAAACCGTGGCGAGGCGAACCGGCGTGGATGCCCGTTGCGGTGGAGGTGCCGGAGGATTTCCCCGAGGGCACGTATCGGCTGACGATCTGCGGCGCGGACGAGGCGCGCCGGCAGGAGATGCGGGAGACATCCGCTCGATTCCGGCCGCGGGACATCAAAGGCCTGCTCCGCGTGCTGCGGTACGACCTGAGGCGCAACCAGTTGTTTGCGCGTCTGGAGGCGCCCGGCGAAGGGCTGTCGATCGGCACGGAGGAACTGCCGAACCTGCCCGCTTCGATGCGGGCGGTGTTGAGCGAGGCGGCGGGGCTGCAGGTGTCGCCCGTGCGCCGGTCACTCGTCAAATCGCAACAGGTTCCCTATGTGCTCGTCGGCGAAACCACGCTTCAGGTGACCGTGGATCGCCGCGCGCCGGAACCCTAGCGAAGCGGGCCTGCCCGCCAAATCCTGGCAGGCGGGCGGCGGGCTTCTTTCTCGGAGGTCAAGATGAAACATTCATGGGTCGGGGCGGTCTCGGCGCTGGTGGCGTTGCTTTTTGCGACGGCGCCCACCGACGCAGGGCGGACGGAAATCTTCCTGGAAACCAATGAGGGAGATTTTGCCCAGGGTGAAGCGGACGGCGTCGTATGGACCAGCCTCGGAACCCTTCGCCTCGGCCGCGCGCTGAAGAGCCTGCTCGACGAAACCGAAGGCGTGGACTACGTCGCCGACCTGGCCGAAGCGCCGGACGGCGCCATCTATGCCGCCACCGGCGGCGCCGGCCGCGTGTACCGCCTGGCCGACGGCAAGGTCACGCTCTGCGCCACGCTGCCCGACAAGTTCCTCTTCTCCTGCGCCGTGGACGCCGGCGGCGTGCTCTACGTCGGATCGGGCGGAACGAAAGGGCGCATCTGGCGACTCGCGCCCCAGGACAAGGGCGAGTTCAAACAGGAGGTCTTTTTCGAGGCCGACGACCTGAAATACGTCTGGGACCTCGTGTGCCTTGAGGATGGCTCGGTCGCGGCGGCCACAGGCGACCAGGGGAAACTGCTGCGCGTCAAGCCGGACGGCAAGAGCGAGGTCCTGATCGACGGTGAAGCCGACCACATCCTGTGCCTTGCTGCTACGCCGGACGGCACGCTTTACGCCGGGACCGACGGCGAGGCCGTCGTGCACCGGTGGGCCCAGGGAAAATCTTTCATCCTGTACGACGCCGCGGAGGCCGAGGTCACGGCGCTGGCCCTCGATGCCGAAGGCAATCTATACGTCGGCGCATCAAGCGGGGCAGGGGGTCGCGGCGGAGGGGTGGAAATCCCGGCACGAACCACCATCCGGATCATCACGCCCGACGCCGAGGGACCGGGAGACGTCTTTTCCACCGAAACACCCGAGCCAAATGACAAGAAGCCGAACGACCGGGCCACCCCCCTTCGGGACCTCCGCGAACGAGAATCGGACCCGCCGGAGGAGACCCAGGGAGACGAGGCGGGGGAGACAGATGTCCCAGCGCCGAAGCCCATCCAGTCCTTCGCCGAAAGGATGCAGCAAGCGATGGAGGCGGCTCGGCAAAGTGGCGTCGGCCGACCCGGCCCGGAGACGCCGGCCGGCGCAGGCAGCCGCGTTTGCCGCATTACGCCCGAAGGGATCGCCACGCCCATCTTCGAGAGTTCCGACCAACTGATCCTCGCCCTGGCGGCGGCCGGGGATCGCCTGCTGATCGGCACGGGCAACGGCGCCCATATCCACGAGGTCGCGCTGACGGGCGACGGGGAGGAGGCGCGCCTCGCAACCATGGACCCGAAACAGGTGACGGCGCTTGTGGCGACGGGCGCCGGTCGGGTCCTCGTCGGCACCGCCGGGCCCGGGCGCCTCTATGCCCTCTCGAAAGGCGCCACCAGAGAAGGCACCTACACCAGCAAGGTCCACGACGCCAGCGGGTCCGCCCGGTGGGGCGCGCTCGAGTGGCGCGACCGGACACCCAAGGGAACCAACGTCCGCATCACGACGCGAGCCGGCAACGTCGGCGACCCCGAAAAAGGTATGTGGTCGGACTGGTCGAAGGAACTGTCGAAGTCGCCCGCCCGGATCGAGAGCCCGGCGGCGCGGTACGTTCAGTTTCGCGTGACGATGCGCACGAAGGACGAGGGTGTGACGCCGGTCCTGGAACAGTTTGAAGCGGCTTACCTGCGGGCGAATGAGCCGCCCACGATCCTCATGGTCGGCGAGCAGGTTTCGCCGCAAGAGGATGCGCGGGCCCAGGCAATGGAGCGGATGCGCCAGATGGTGGGGGCGCGGAACCGCGCGAACGGGAACGGTCCGCCGCCGCCTCCGACGCCTCCGCCGGGTCCCCGGGGGCCGCGGCCGGTCCGTACCCTTATATGGCAGGCCCAGGATCCCAATGGCGATACGCTCACGTTCGACCTCTACTTCCGCGGCCAGGGTGAGCCGAAGTGGATTCTCCTCGAAGAAAACCTCGCCCAGATGCAGTACCCGTGGGACACGAGCACGGTGGCCGACGGGTGGTACGAGATCAAGGTGGTCGCGAGCGACCGGCCGGACAATCCGGCCGAGACGGCTCTGGAGGATTCCAGGGTCAGCGACCCGATCCTGGTGGACAACACGGCGCCGGTGATCGAGAAGGTCGAGACGGAGGTGTGCGGCGACGAGGTGACGGTGCGCCTTGTGGCGCGCGACGCGACGAGCCGGATCGTCGCGGCCGCATACACGATCGATTCGTCGCTCGACTGGCCTGTCATTGCGCCGACCGATGGCTTGTTCGACAGCCTCCGTGAGGAATTCCGCTTCACCATACGGGACCTCCAGAAGGGTCCGCACCGTCTGGCAATCCGCGTGAGCGACGTGGCGGACAATACGGCGCGTGCCGCTCGAACGTTAGTCTTGCCTGAATAGGCGCTTTATGATATGCTCGGTAGGTCGGCGCTCTGCCGCGCGTCGTCCGGAGTGACGTGGACCGGCGTGGAGGGACGGAGGGACGTTCGATGAAGAAAGTGGTGCTGATTGAACCGAAGTCGCCGGAGCGCCATGTGTTCAGCCGGTGGAAGTTGCCCAGGCTGGGCCTGGTGGTTTTGGGAACGCAGTTGAAGCGGGCTGGTTACGATGTGAAGGTGTTTGTCGAAGAAGTGGCGCCGGTGGATTTCGAGGCGCTGTTCTCGGCGGACCTGGTGGGCGTTTCGACGATTACATCGACGGCCCCGCGCGCGTACGAATTTGCGCGGGCGGCGCGCCGGGCGGGGATTCCCGTGGTGATGGGGGGTCCGCACGTGACTTTTCTGCCCGACGAGGCGCTCGAGTGTTGCGATTACGTCCTCCGCGGCGAGGCCGACGACACCATCGTGGATTTCGTGAACCGTCTGGGTTCGGGTGAGAGCCTCGCGGACTTTCCCGCGCTTTCCCACTGCGTGGATGGCCGCATCGTGCACAATCCGGCGCGCGCGACCTGCCCGGACGTCAATGCCCTGCCGGCGCCGGACCTTACGCTGATTCACGGCTACGATCTGTCACGGAAGGGCACCCACGTTGTGCCCGTCCAGACATCGCGCGGGTGCCCGTTCAACTGTAGGTTCTGTTCGGTGACGAAGATGTTCGGGCGGGCGTATCGCTTCCGGAGCACCGAGAACGTGATGGCTGAACTCAGGACCCTGCGGGGCCGGTGCGTGTTCTTTTACGATGACAACTTTACGGCCGACCGGGCCCGGGCCAAGGAACTGCTGCGCGCCATTATCCGCGAACGGCTGGGTCTGGAGTGGAGCGCCCAGGTCCGGTGCGACGCCGCCGCCGACCCGGAACTGCTGGACCTGATGACAAAGGCCGGTTGCTTCTATGTCTATATCGGCTTCGAATCCGTCAGCCCCGCCGTCCTTAAGTGTTACGAAAAGCGGCAGTCGGTCGAGGAGATGGAGCGCGCGACTCGCGAGTTCGCCCGGCGCGGCATCCGGATTCACGGGATGTTCGTCTTCGGCGCGGACCAGGACACCACCGAGACGGTCCGGGAAACCGTGCGGTTCGCACGCAAACACCGGCTTGCAAGCGCCCAGTTTGTGACCCTCGTGCCGCTGCCCGGCACGCCCGTCTTCGACGAACTCCAGCGCGCCGGAAGGCTCCTGACGCGTGACTGGAGCCTTTACGACGGCCACCATGTCGTCTTCCGCCCTCAAAAAATGAGCACCCTGGAACTCCAGTTGGAGACGCTGCGGGCGTTCGGCGCGTTCTATTCGCTCTCGTCGGCACTGAGGCGCCTGGTGCGACTCGACTGGTTCACGCTCGCGGTCAAGTTGTGGGGCCGCCACAGTGCCAGGCAGTACAGAAAGCGCATGAAGGGCTTTGTCGAAGTCACCCGGCAGTGGGCGCGCCAGACCGGCCGCGAAGTCGAATTGCGCGCCCGGCGGACGGCCGACGACATCAAGATTGCCGTCGCCCGCTTTGACCTCGATGGCCTGCGCCGCCGGCGCCAGCGCCTGTGACCGTTAGGATGCTTCCAGCCGGGTTCGGCGACGAGTTGCCGACCCCGAGGGGAGAGGAGTCGGATGCGTGTCCTTCTGATGGCCATGCCGGACGTGGCTCCGCGGCTCTAAAGCAGTCTTCAGGGCGCGGCCTGCTCGCTCCTCAGTCGCGCTAGCAACTGCTCGGCGCGGAGGCCCCGCGGGGTAAGGGTCAACCGGCGCGCCTGGTCGCCCGTCACGCCGAAGCGAACTTCGAGATAATCTTCCGGCAAAACCCCCGGCGCACGGTCCGCCCATTCAAGCGCGCTGACCCCCTCCCCAAAGAACATCTCTTCGGCGCCGATAGCCTCCAGGTCCCGCGCGCCTGAAAGGCGGTAGGCGTCGAGGTGATAAAAGGGCAACCGGCCGCCAAGGTATTCCCGGCAAAGGACGAATGACGGGCTGGTGACGTCGCGCGCCCGCGCGGCGCCCAGGCCTTCGGCGATGCCCTTTGCCAGGTGCGTCTTGCCACTCCCGAGTTCGCCTACGAGCGCAAAAATGTCGCTGGCCTGTGCCGCCCGACCGATGGCGCGGCCAAGGGCGATGGTCTCTTCCGGGCTGTTCGTTTCAACGGTCCAGGTTCTGTTCATTCCCAGGATTCCGCAGCGAGCATTGACACGGGTGCGGGGTGTCCCGCGAAAGCGGTTCCCCTTACATGGAGCCATCCCGCGCCGTTCCTGTCAACGGCTCATGCGTGGCAGGTGGGGACACCCGCCACGCGGAACTAGGGGGCGCAAAAGTGCTCCCAGCCGCGCCTCTCGAGCGGCTCGCGGCGGCCGCCAGCTCCAAGGAGCGTCACCTCCCGCGCTTCGACCACGCGGCCGATACAGGTCAGGCGCAGGTCGCCAAGGGGATTCTCCGCCAGAAGCCGCTCGGCGTCGTCCGGGCCGACGGCGAAAAGGAGTTCAAAATCCTCGCCGTCGTTCAGGGCGTGTTCGAGCGCCGAGCGGCTGTCGCTTTGGGCAAGGCGCCCGGCGTCAGCGGAGATCGGAACCGTCTCGGCCCGGACCTCAGCGCCGACACCGCTCTCGGTGCACAGGTGGTTCAGGTCCGTCGATAAGCCGTCCGACAGGTCAATCATGGCATGCAAGACGACCGTTTCGGCAAGCCGCCTTGCTTCCTTCACGCGCGGTGTGAACGAGAGGTGGCGGCCCAGCGACGAGCCGCCCAGTTCACCCGTCACAAGAATCCTGTCTCCAGGGCGGGCGCCGCTGCGGCGGACCGGCTCGGCGCCGGCCGGCCGCGCGAGAAGCGCCGTCCCGACCGAAAGCGCCTGCGCCCAACTCGTCACGTCGCCTCCGACGACCGGACAATCGAACCGCTCAGCCGCCTCCCAAAGGCCCTGCGAAATCTCCCGCGCAAACGCCATATCCCGGCCTTCGGGGAGCGCGACCCACGCCACGGCACACACGGGCAGCGCCGCCATCGCCGCGGCGTCCGACAGGCTGACCGCCAGGGCCTTGAACCCAACCTGGCGGGGCGTGGCGGTGCGCAGGTCGAAGTGCGTGCCTTCGAGCAAGGCATCGACCGTGACCAGACACTGCGACTCGCCGCCCAGGTTCACAAGCGCCATGTCGTCGCCCGGCCCGATGGGGACGGTGCACGGGTCCTGGCGCACCTGGCGCCGGATCCAATCAATCAGCGCCCATTCGCCTTTCTGTTTCGCCATGGGCCGCTCAAAAGAATCTGGAAAGATAAGCGAACGCTTCTTCGGCCACTTCGCGGGCCTGGGCCTCGTAGGGATACAGTTCCACCGTGATCCACCCGCCGTAGCCGATGTCGGCGAAGGCCGCGAAGACCGACTCAAAATCAATCGCGCCCCGGCCGGGCACCAGGTGGCGATGTTCGCGCGACGCCGCTATGTCCTCCAGGTGCACGTGCCGAATGTGCGGCGCCAGGCGGCGCGCGGCCTCGGCCGGATCAACCCTCACGCAAAAAAAATGCCCGATGTCAAAGTTCAGTGCGAGCCGGGGATGCTCAAATTCTTGAACAAGGTCCTCGAATTCCTCCGGCCGCTCAATCAGGAGGTCTGGCTCCGGCTCGACCAAAAGGTCCACGCCGCATTCGTCCGCCAGCGGCAGCACCCGCGCCAGGCCCGCCCGGAAAAGGGCCATAGCGTCCGCGCGGCTCATGCCTTCGGACATGGGTCCGCCCGGCTCCAGGCTGATGCTCGGCGCGCCGAGGTCCCTCGCCAGCCGGATGGCATTCTCGGTGTGCTCAATCCTGCGCTCGCGCGCGCTCTCCTCCGGCTCAATCCACGACGGGTGCCAGGTGTCGCCCTGCGCGAACAGGGTGAACGCGTTCAGATTTGTCACTGTCAGGCGAAGTTCTTTCAGCAGGTCCAGGACGTGCGCGCGCCGCCGCCCATCCATATGGGGCGGGTAGGCGTGCGGCACATCGGCCATGATTTCGGCGCCCGCGTAGCCGCACGCTGCAATCTCGCGCAGGCTCTCCTCCAGGCTAACCTGCTTGAACGCGTTGGTGCTAAAGGCGAGGTTCATCGCGGGCCGATCCTAAGGCACCCGGTGGGGCTTCTCAAGCGAAAAGGGCGCCGCTGGCGGGGCATTGGAGTCTCGTCATCGAACATTGGGGGTTCACTTATTGCTTTGACGCCCCAAGTCGCCCGAAGTTTAGGTCTCCATTATCGGCTGGGAGGCCCTCTTTGCATAGGTCAGACCTCGGGGCGTGCGGGGGGTGCCGGCGCCAGGGCCGCTGCGGCGACAAAGGGGAGGTCAGGAGTTGTGAGCGAAAGGGCTCCTGATTTTACGCCGGCCTACGGGCTTGTGGCGGGTGGGCCAACGTGCTATTGGTGCATGCCCAGACTCCAGCCGCGGGCGGGTGTCCGCGGTGCGGAGCCCTGCGGGTGTCTTGGCACCGAAAGGAGGCCTGCCATGCGAAGCACATGGGTTCTGCTGGGCTTGGTGGTGAGCGCGTCGGTCCTTCTGGCCGCCGAGCCGATCCCGCCGGGCGCCGACCCAACCGAGCCCCCGCAGCCCTACGTCGAGCCGGAGACGGGCATCGTGTTTCCGCAGCGGCTGGGGGTCCTCGTCCTGCAAGGCGTGCAGAAGTATGAAGAGGCCGGTCTGGGCATCAGTGTGGCCTACGACTGCTCCGATCCTATTCGCGTTGTAGTTGACATCTATATTTATGATTTTGGTCGGAAAGACATCGGCACGGGTGTCGAGTCCGAGGCCGTGAAACAGCATTTTGGGGAGGTCCAGGGCCACCTGCATGCCATGGAAGAGCGGGGGCGATACAAGACCGTGAAAAAACTGTCGGAGGAGTCGGTTTCGGTCCAGGTTGGCGACAAGCCGCTGGCCTTGCTCCATGCGATTTTCGAGTACACGAATGTCCCGGCGCCGGGCTCCGACGCCCCGGAGCGGCCGGTGAAGTCGCACATTCTGCTGACGGGTTTCAAGGACAGGTTCCTGAAGGTGCGCTTCACCTACCCCCAGGCGAAAAAGGCGGACGGGGACAAGGTCTTCGCCGAATTTCTCCCCATCCTGGGCCAGATGCTTTCCTCAGCGGGAGCAGGAGCGGGGTCGCCTTCCGAGCCCGAGCCGAAGGAAAGCCCGTTGGAGCCGGAGGCTCCGAGCGACGAGGCCGAGCCGGCTCCGTCTCCGGCCGTCCGGTGAGGCGGCGTAGCGGCCACAGGGCCTCAGGTCGGCGACTTCGTGATCTCCGCCAGGAGCACCGTCGCGTAGGCGCCGGGCGGAAGCGCAAAGGCCAGCAGGAGGTCGTCGCCGTCGGCCTCCAGGTGCACGTCGGAGAGGAGTACGCGAAGCAGCCGCCGCCCGCCGGGTGGGGAAAATCCTTGCAATTGGCGTCCCCCCTGCATACACTCCTGCGCTTTTGCAAGTCCAGCCATCAGGGTAAGAAGCACGACGTGCCTAGAGCGGGGAGAAAAACGTGGCCGAACACTTTGCAGACCGGATGCTCGATGCCATCGAGGCGAAGCAGGCCCCCCTGTGCATCGGGCTCGACCCGGTGTACGAGCGTCTGCCGAAACAGATCCGCGAGATTGCGGCCAGTTCGAGGGGGGGCCTGAGCGAACAGGCGGCCGCGGCCCGCGAGTTCTGTCAGAGCGTCATCGACATCGTCGCCGGGCAGGTGCCGTGCGTCAAACTCCAGAGCGCCTATTTTGAGTGGTGTGGCCCGAGCGGTATGCGGGCCTATTTCGAGGTCGCCGACTACGCCCGCGAACAGGGCCTGCTGGTCATCGGCGACGTCAAGCGGGCGGACATCGGCTCGACGGCCGAGGCATATGCCGTGGCCCACCTCGAAGAAGTTTTCATCGGTGAAGGCGAGCAGGAGCGGACCGTCACGGTGGACGCCGCCACGGTGAACCCGTACTTCGGCAGTGACGGCGTGCAGCCGTTCATCGACGCCGCCAAGCGTGGCGGCCGGGGCGTGTTTGTTATCGTGCGGACTACGAACCCCTCGGCGAAGGATTTCCAGGATTTCAGAGACGAGGAGGGGCGGCGCGTGTTTGAGCGGGTCGCCGAGCGCGTCAACGAGTGGGCGAACCAGGCGGGCTGCCTCGGGGACTCGGGCTACAGCCTCCTCGGCGCCGTCGTCGCCGCGACCTATCCCGACGACACCAAACTGCTGAGGGCCCTGATGCCGAACAGCCTCCTGTTGGTGCCGGGGGTCGGGGCTCAAGGCGCCTCGATCGACGATGCCACGCAGGCGTTCCACGACGACGGATGGGGGGCGCTGGTCACGGTTTCCCGCAACGTCATCTACGCCTGGGAGCGGCCCGAGTACGAGCATCTGGGCGAAGTCAACTGGGAAGAGGCCATCGAGGTGGCGGCGGTCGAGTTGAAAGCCGCGCTGGCCGAGGCCCTCGCTCGCCGCGCTGCCACGGCGTGACCTGGACGCCGAAGGTAGGAGGCGAATGGAGGCCACCGGCAAGACCCCCCCATACGGGCCGCCCGGCCGACCTTGCCGTGCACCGCGCGGAAAGGTTTACCTTCCGGGGTACCTCACCCCGGCGGGGGGCGACTGGACTGGCCGAGCCGTTACGATTATGGGGCTGGGTTTGTTCGGCGGTGGGGTGGGCGCGGCACGCTACTTTGCTCGGCGCGGCGCGCGCGTCACCGTAACGGATTTGAAGACGGCCGAGGCGCTGGCCCCGAGCGTCCGGGCGCTGGAGGACTGGCCGATTACGTTCCACCTGGGTGGTCACCGGCCGGCCGACTTCACCGGCGCCGACGCGGTGGTTGCCAGTCCGGCCGTCCCGAAATCGTCTCCCTACCTGGCGATGGCCGCCGAGGCCGGCGCCGAAATCACCTCTGAAATGAACCTGTTCGTCGCCTTGTGCCCGGCGCGGATCGTCGGGGTGACAGGGTCGAGCGGTAAGAGCACGACGACGGCCCTGGCGGGGGCGATGCTCAAGCGTTCGCGCCCGACGCGCGTGGGCGGCAACATCGGAAAGAGCCTCCTGGATGAGGTCGAGACCATCGAGCCGGAGGAGGTGGTCGTCCTGGAATTGTCGAGTTTTCAACTGGAGGATCTGGCCGGCGTGGGCTGGAGCCCGCACGTGGCCGTCGTCACGTGCATCAGCGAAAATCATCTCGACCGCCACGGCACGATGGAAGCCTACATCGACGCCAAAAAGAACATCCTCCGTTTCCAGGGAGCGGACGACGTAGCCGTTCTCAACGCCGACGACTCGGAAGTAGGCTCGTGGGGCATCGAGACGCCCGGCCGCGCCGTGCATTATTCGATGGAGAAACCCCTTGAGGAGGGTGCGTTTCTCGACGGCACGACCCTGGTCATGCGTCTGGGGGGGCTGGAGGAGCGGGCGGACTTGGCGGGGCGGGTGCCTCTGCGGGGCCGGCACAACCTCTCCAATGTGTTGGCGGCTGCGACAGCGGCGCGCCTGCTCGGCACACCTCCGGAAGTTGTCCAGGAGGCCGTTGCCTCCTTCCGGCCGCTGCCTCATCGCCTTCAGCCTATCGGGCGACTGGGCGAGGTCCTATTCGTGGATGACAGCAAGGCGACGACGCCGGCGGCCGCGCGGGCGGCCGTCGAGGCGTTTGACGAGCCGGTGGTTCTCATTGCGGGCGGTTATGACAAGGGCGTGGACCCCTCGCCGCTCCTTCAGGCCGCCCGCGAGGGAACGCAGGCGGTAATTCTCCTGGGCGCCACAGCCGGGTCACTGGCCGAAGCGCTTCGAGGCGCCGGGCCGGTTGTCGAGCGAGCCGATGGGATGAACGAGGCCGTCCGGCTCGCCGTGCGCCTGGCCCGGCCGGGGGACGTCGTTTTGCTCGCGCCCGGCCATGCGAGTTGGGACATGTTTGAGAACTACGAGTATCGCGGCGAAGCGTTTCGCCGCGCGGCACTTCGGATGGGAATGAACCCACTCGGCCGGCGGACGTCGGAGGCCGGGCCGGACGCCTGAAACAAGGGAGCGGGGGCATGGATTTGCTGCAGCGATTCGAGGACGCCGGGCACAACGGGCGCGACGTGCGGCCCCTGACGTTCTGGTCCTGGAACGATGTGCTGGATCCGGAGGAGATTCGGCGACAGGTGCGCGAGATGGCCAAAGGAGGGCTGGGCGGCCACTTCATGCACGCGCGCCGGGGCCTGGTCACCCCCTACCTCGGTCCCGAGTGGATGACAGCCGTTTGTGCCGCCGTCGAAGAGGGCCGTCACACGGGCACCGCATCCTGGCTGTACGACGAGGATTGTTGGCCGAGCGGCGCCTGTTCGGGCCGCGTCTATGCCGGCCGCGAGGCGTTTCGCGACAAGCACCTGGTGTTCGAGCCTATTAACCCGAAGACCTGGGAACCGTCGGAGCGGACCGTCGTGGTGTTCGTGGCGAAGGAGAACGGCAGGGGCGGGTACACGGATTTTCGCCGCGTTGACGATCCCCACCGCGTCTGCCATTTGGAACCTGCGCCGGGCGAGGTGGTCCTCCATTTTGTTCACCGGCTTGGCACGTATGTCGATGTGTTTAGCCGCGAGGTCACCGAGGAGTTTCTTAAGCAGACGTACGAGGTTTACCGGGAATCGCTGACGCGCGAACTCGGCTGCCGGATTCCGGGTATCTTTACGGACGAGCCGCAGTGCGGGACGGGCGGTCATCGTGTTCCCTGGTCGGCGGAACTGCGGCGGTTTTTCGAGCGGTCGTGCGGCTACGACGTGGTGGACCATCTGCCAGCCCTGTTTTTCCCGGAGGAAAATTATCGCAAGGTCCGCTTCGATTTCTACGAATCCATGACGCGCCTGTTCCTGCTGGCGTGGACGCTGCCGGTGTTCCAGTGGTGCGACCGGAACGGCTTGGCGCTGACAGGCCATATGATGGGTGAGGACACGCTGCGGAGCCAGGTCGAGTGCATCGGCGCCGCCATGCCGCATTATGAATACATGCACATTCCCGGCATCGACCATCTGGGGCGCCGGCTGGGGAGCCCTGTGCTCGTCAAACAGGTCGCGAGCGTGGCGGCGCAACTGGACCGGCCGGAGGTCCTGAGCGAGATGTTCGGTGGTTCGGGCTGGAACACGAGTTTCGACGACCTGCGCTGGATCGCCGAGTGGCAATTCGTCCTCGGCGTCAACCGAGTGTGCCAGCACCTTTCGTCTTTCACGCTGCGGGGCTGCCGCAAACGTGATTGGCCGCCGAGCCTTCATTACCATCAGCCCTGGTGGTCACGCTACTATTTATGGAACGATTATGCGGCCCGGCTGCTGTCGGTCCTGACAGAGGGGACGGCGGTGGCCGACGTCCTGGTTATCCATCCGATTTCCAGCGCCTGGGCCGAGTATAGCCCGCTGGATCACGCGGCAGTGGATAAACTGGACGAACGCCTCCGGAACCTGGCGGAAGCCATCCTGGCGACCCATGCCGACTTTCACTTCGGCGACGAGTTGATTCTGGAACGCCACGGCCGCGCCTCCAAGGGCACTCTTGTGGTGGGGGCGCGCCGGTACGGGGTCGTGGTCGTCCCGGACGCCTCGAATTTGCGCAAGAGCACAGTGCGGCTGCTTGGGCGATTCAAACGGTCCGGCGGACGCATCGTGTTTGCCGGCCGCGTGCCGGACCACGTGGACGGCGAACCGTCGGATAAGGTGGGGCGCCTTGCGCGACGCTGCACGCGTGTTAATCTCAGGAGTCCGAATGGGCGGGCCGCTCTTCGCCGGGCGCTGTCGCCGAAACTCGAAGTGCTCACGCCCGGCGGAAAAGATGTCGGCGCCGTGCTCGCCCAATGGCGCCGGGTTGGGAAAGACCACGTCTTTTTCTTCCTCAACACCGATCCCGATCGAACCGTGAAGACGCGCTTGCGCCTACCCGTTGCGGGCACGCCGGTCCGACTGGACCCCAATACGGGCGAAGTCCACAAGGTCCGGTCGCGGCGGCGCGGGCGGCGCACGACCGTCCTGTGGACCTTCGGGCCGCGCGCCAGCGCGCTTTTTTTGGTGAGGCCGGCCGGAGCGAAAGTGAACGTCCGCGCCGAGTCTCCGGCGCCCCGACGGCGGAAAGTTCTCCGCGGACGATGGAACCTGCGCCGGCACGATCCGAATGTTCTGGTTCTCGATACGGCCCAGTGGCGGACGGATGAGGGCTCATACTCCGACCCCATGCCCATCATTGACATTCAACAGGAACTGATTCGTCGTAACTTGGAAGAAGCGGTGGTCCTGCGATTCAAGTTCAACTCTCGGATTCCAGACGCGACGGGGCGGCGGTTCGGATTGGTGCTCGAGCAGCCGGAGGCATGGGAGATGTGGTATGGCGGTATGCGCACCCCCTTGAGCGACAATGGGCCGTGGTGGGACAGCACGCTGCGACGGGTGGACATCACGCCGTTCGTGCGGCGCGGGGGCAACCTCATCGACCTGCGGCGGCCATGGTCGATCAAGCCGACCACGCGGGCCGCCCTCCTGAACCAGTCCAATGGGTGGGAAATGCGGACTGCCTACCCCGAGGTGGAACTGGAGGCGGTTTACCTGGTGGGTGATTTCGGCGTGGCTTTTCCAAAGGGAACCAAGCGCGGTCCGCGCGGCAGCCGGTGGATGCTCGGAAAGCCGGCGCTGGTCGAGGAACCGGACGACACCACCGGGTCCCGCTTGGAACGCGACGGGTATCCTTTTTACGCAGGTCGGATGACACTGGGAAAAGAGGTGTTGCTCCGGGGGAATCCCTCGCCGCACGCTGTTCTGGAGCTGCCGCCGTTCGCAGCCGTCACGGCCACGGTCGAGGTCAACGGTCAGGAGGCCGGTGTTGTGTGGACGGCCCTCCCCGCAGGACCCCAGGGGCGAAGCCGCACCGTGCCGGTTGGGGCGCTGCTGCGGCCCGGCCGGAACCGCCTGGCGATTACTCTGACGACGAGTCTGAGAAACGCGCTGGGACCCCATCACCGCAGGGAGGGGGAACTTTACCTTGTCTCACCGTCCTCGTTCTTGGGCTCAACGGGGCCGGGCGGGCGTGTCATGGGGCCACCGAGCGCCTTCCGCGCCGATTACAACGTTGTGGAGTTCGGCCTCGGAGGCGACGTGGTCCTTCGATACTGACACTTGCACGGGCCGTGTGGCGGTGGCTATGGGATGTCTTCGGAGGGAACGGTTTATCCGGATTGGATGAAGCGTTGAGGGACGAAGTGTCGATTGCAGCGGCATGGAGGTTCTGCAATAGGTGCTTCTGTCACTCGAAGGGTAGCGAACCCTGCAAACATGACCGGCGTTGCAAGGCCTGCGACAGGGGGTCAGGGCGTGGATTCCCGCGCTTGACACCGTAAGGTGTGCCGGTACAATGGTCCGGTCCAGAGGCAATGGCTCTGGTGTGGGGGGTGGGGATTGTGTGCCCATCACAGGGAACGATTGGTGGGCCGGGGGGGGTGGGATGGACCTAAGGAGCCGAGACGTGATCAAAACACATCCGTTCGCGAGCAGAACGCTGCTTCGCCGCGTTGTTCGAGCAAGAGCGCTCATCTGGATCGGAACCCTCGGAGTGCTCGGCTCTTTTGTCGCCGGTTGCGCGCAGAACGAGATAGGGCGCGTCAACTGGTTGCCGTGGGTAATCAGCAAGCCCCAACAGATCCAGCGTATCCGCAATCCAATTGTCAAGTCCGAGAACTATTGGATTCAGCGCGAGATTCAACCCGAAGAACAGTTTCCGGGCCCGACGCCCGACGATCTCAAGCGCCCCGAAAAAGACTATATCCTCGGATCCGGGGACCTGATTGACATCACGGTGTTTGAACTAATTACCCCCGGCCAGCCTTACATTGTCCGGCAGCGAATCACCCAGAGCGGGAACCTCACGATGCGCTATCTCGGCTCGGTGAAGTGTGCGGGTCTGACGGCGCGCGGCCTGGAGGAGAAACTGTCCGACATGCTCGAACCGGACTACATCATCGATCCCCAGGTCAACGTGTTCGTGATGGAGTATCGGAACCTTGCGGTTTCCGTGCTGAACGGCGTGTTTCGTCCAGGCCGGTATCCCCTGCTGGAGCAGGACATGACGCTTCTGGAACTGCTCGCGCAGGCGGGCGGCGTCGTCCAAATAGTTGAGGACTATGGGTATGTCGTCCGCGAATACTCGCCTGAGGAAGCCGACATGGTGATGCTTGAACTGGCCCCGGCGGCCGCGGAGGCGGAGGAAGGCGCCGCCCCGCCAGAGGAGGTCCCGCCGCCGGCCGAGCCGGGGACCGAAAAGGCCCCTGAGGAAGGGGTGGAGAGGGCACCCGAGGGCGAGCCCGCAGCGGAAGCCCCGGCGCGTGTGCCGGAAGCGGCGGAGCATGCCGCAGAGGCCGACCAGGAGGTCCGTGATCTGCTTCAGAAGATGGCCGAGGGTGAAATGCCGGAAGTGAAAAGAATAGAAGAAGCGGAAGCCGCAGCCGCCGAGGAGCGGCCCCCTGCCGCGAATGCAGAGGAAGCGGTTCCCCCCGAGGTTGCCGAAGCGCTCGCGGAGGAGGAGGGGGAACTCGGGCGTTGGGTCTGGTCGGACGGCAAATGGGTCGAGGTCAAGCCGAAGGTGGAGGAAGCCGTCCCGGCGGTTCCGGAAGTGCCCGAGGTCCCCGAAGCCCCCGAGGAGGTTGAAGAGGTCGAGGTGGCGGTCGCCGAAGAGGAGGCGATTCCGTCGGCCGAGGAATCGCGCCTGGCGCTCGAAAGCAAACTTCGCCGCGAGGGTGTCGTGCAGGGGGCCGGCCAGTTGAAGCGCATCATTCGCTTCGACGTCGAGGCGCTCCAGGCCGGCGACCCGACGCAGAACCTTGTCCTGCGCGACGGCGATGTGATTACGATTCCTTCGCCGCCCATAGGCGATTTCTACATGACAGGATACGTGGCCCGGCCGGGCGTTTACAGCCTGACGGGGCGCAAGATCACCCTGCTTCAGGCGGTGGCGGCCGCGGGCGGCCTCACGGCGGTGGCGGTTCCCTGGCGGACCGAGGTGGTCCGGCGAATTTCAGAAACCGAGGAAGAGATTATTTACGTGGATGTGGCGAAGATTGCGCGAGGCGAATCGCCGGACTTTTACGTCCAGCCGGAAGATCTTATTCGTGTCGGGACGGACCAGGGGGCCATCTTCAACGCCGTCTTACGCAACGCCTTCCGGGCCACCTACGGCCTTGGCGCCGTGTATGACACGAACTTCGCAAACTTCTACCCGTGGACCGACTCCCTTCATCCGATTTTTGAGACATTTTTCTAATCGGTCACGGCGGCAGATGTGGGAAAGGGTCCCGATTGGCTGAGGCGCAGGTGGCAGGCAGCACGTTGGCGGACCACAGCGGAGCCGGCGGGACCCGTATGCCGTGGAACTGGAACAACGTCCTCACGCCCCGCGCGGTCCTGCGAATCCTGCCGGTCGCGGGCCTCATCGCATGGGCTTACTGGACACCCCTTACCCTCTGGGAGGCACAATGGCGGACCCAGGGCGGCACATGGGGGCACGGGTATCTGATCCCCGTCATCGCCGTGCTCATCGCACACTACCGCCTCCAGGAACGGGCGCCTCGGCGCATTGAGCGCTGTCCCTGGGGGCTGCTCTTTATCCTCGTCGGCAGCGTCATGCGCATCGCATCATCCGCGCTGCGCCATGGCTATCCGGGCCAGGTGACGTTTGTGATCGTCGTGGCGGGGGCCCTGTTGTGGTTGCTTGGTTGGGAAATGCTCAAAACCCTTTGGGTGTCGGCGGCGTACCTGCTGCTGATGATTCCCTGGGAGCAGAAGTATTACGAGGACATCGCCTTGCCCCTTCAGAGGGTGTCGGCGATTGCGACAGAGGCAATGCTGCGATTGCTTGGGCTGGCTGTCGCGCGGCAGGATAACGTGCTGATTCTTGAGAGCGGGCCTCTGACGGTAGCCGGCGCGTGCAGCGGCTTGCACCTGCTGTTTGCCTTTGTGGCCCTGGGTGTCATGATGGCGTTTATTTATCAGCGGCCGTGGTGGGAGCGCCTGGTTATCGTCATTTCATCTTTTCCGATTGCGGTCTTTTGCAATTTTGTCCGTGTGACGTTGATAGCGTTCGTGAGCGAGCATCTGTTTTTCGCACGCCAGGCGATGGAGGCGGGCGAGACCACGTGGCTCGCGAGGTTTTTCGACGACCCGGCCAAGGTTGAGTCGATTCGCCAAACGATCCTGGATCCGGGCTCGTTCGCCCACCAGTCGTTCGGCTATGTGATGCTTGGCCTGGCATTCCTTCTGATGTGGCTGGAATTGGGGTTCTTGAAGCGGCTTTTTGTGACGGAGACGGACGAGGAAGCGCAGGAGGGCGTCGGTCGCGCGCGACCGGAGAGCGGCTGACCGGAAGCGGTTTGGCCGCCGGCGGAGATGAGTGGCTTATGCAGGATGACCGGTTCAGAATCGGGCGCGTTTGGGCACTGCTTGGAAGCGGGCTCATGCTGGCCGCGCTCGGCCTGGCGATTGTGACGGTCCTTGGCACCGACCGATTAGCCCCCGGTGAGTCACCGGGGACTAAAGGCCGCGAACTTGCCTTTGCATACGTGGCCGCCGCCGCCGCGGGGGTTGGAGCCGCGGCGCTCTTGGCGGGTGTTCTGGCGCGGCGATACGCGGCGGTGTGTTGGAGTGCGGCGATTCTGCCGGCTGCCTACCTGGTGATGTGCGCGACCCCCCGCGCCGTCTCCGGCGACGTCGTGCCGATGGTGAACTTTGGAGTCGCCGCGGCCGTGGGAGTGATTTCCTTATTTCTCCTTCGCGGCGTCGGAAGTCGGATGCAGTATGCGGCGTGCCTGGGGACGTTGGCGGTGGCGGGGATGTTTTTCCAGTTCTGGGAGCCTCCGCCTCCCAAGCCGGTTCCGATTAAGAAGTCGCTGGTCGAGCATTTTCTCCGCACGCTGGCGGGCTGGGACGGCAAGCATCGGCCGCTGCCGGAGGTCGTCGAAAAGGTGGTGGGCGCAGACGAATATCTGAACCTCCAGTTGTTCTCGCCCGAAGGAGCGCCCAGGGGCTATGTGTACATTACGTACAATGCCAACGCCTGGTCGAATATTCCGCACGTTCCGTGGGTCTGTATGACGCAGGCCGGCTATATTAAAAAACGCGGGGAGAAGCGCGATGTCGTAATCCAGAACATCCCCGGGAGGGAGATTACGGTGAATGTGCTCCTGTTTGAGACGAAGCCGGGCTTGCCCCGCGCCCGCGCGCTAGTGCTTCAGTATTTTAACGTGGGGGGAACCTATACGCCGAGCAGGGAATGGGCCCGGGTCCTGGGCACGAGGGGAAGCCTGGGCCGGGAGGGCAGTTTCCTCTCGCAGACGCAGATAGCCGTGTGGCTGAGCGCGGGCGAGGAAGGCGACCCCATGGCCAAGGACAGCGCCGCCTATTCGCAGGCGGTCGGGATTTTGAATGAGGTGGCCCCGATCCTCGAGAAGGAGTATTATCCGGACCTGGCTGGCGCAGGAGGAGAGAGATAATGGCAAGGCGGCTGAATACGCGGCTCCTGTTCTACCTCGTCCTGTTTATCGGCGTGCCGGTGGCGGTTGTGATGGTCGTGATCTTCAGCGGGTGGCTCATACCCAGTGACCCGGGGCCGTACCTGGAGCAGGCGAGGGGGCACTTCGAAAAGGAAGAGTATAACGAGGCATGGGTCAGCGTCCGGAACGCCATGAGATACGGCGCCAGGAAAGATCCGGACGCCTGGTACCTGCTCGCCCAAATCGCCATGCGTCAGGCACCGCCCGCCATCGGCGACGCCCGCCACGCCTACCAAAGTGCCCTGATGTTCAATCCGGACTTCTTCGATGCGCAGCGGGACCTGGCCGAACTGAACGTCGCGCTGCGAGACTGGGCCCAGGTCACGAAGGACACCGCGCGGCTCATCGAGATGGACCCCTCGTTCGGGCGAGCCTACGTTTGGGCCGCCCTGGCCGAAGTGGGTGTGGCCGACGCCGAGCCCATTTATCAGAACCGCGTGCCACACTACGAGGCCGCCGTCAAACACCTCCTCGCGGGGATTCAGCACGCCCCCGACTTGCTCGACCTTTACCGCCTTCTGGCCCAGACGTATCTCAGAATGGAGCAGGCCGAGAAGGTGGATGAGGTTCTCGATCTGGCCGTCGCGAACAACCCCAAGATGGCCGAGGCGTATGTCCTGAGGGCGAACCGGCTGATAGCGCAGGACCGAGTGGACGATGCCATCGAGGTCCTTCGCCGGGGCCTCGAAAAGGCCGGAGATCATGCTGTGCTCCTTCTGGCGCTTGGAGAAGCGGCGGCGCGTGAAAACGAGAGCGATTCGGCCAAGGAGTTCTTTAAAAAGGCGATCTCCGCCGACCCAAAAATCGAAGTGGGTTATCTCCGGCTGGCAACTCTCTATCGGATCGAGGCCGAACAACAAGCAGCGCTGGACCTCCTCGAGCAGGGCCTTAAAGCGCTGCCCGACTCGGTGCCCCTGAAGGCTGAACAGGCGGACATCCACTTGGAGTTGAGGGATGTGGAGAAGGCCGATGCTTTGATCAAGGAAGTCTCCGAGGCGAGCCCGGATGCCGTCATGGTTGATTACCTGCAAGGCAAGCGGGCGCTTCTCAATGGCCGGACCCGCCAGGCTGTCACCTATCTGGAACGGGCGCGTGACAAGTCACCAACGCCTCGGATCCAGTTGTTGCTGGGTCATGCCTACTTAGTGGCCGGCGAACTAGGGGTTGCCGAGGAACAATTGGAAAGTGTCGTCCTGGCGCGGCCCAGCCACCTGGGCGCGCGCCGCGCCCTTGCGGAGGTCCAGTTGCGCCTGCGCAGCTATGATGATGCTATCCGCAACGCCACCGCTGTCCTGGACGCCCGGCCGGATGACGTTGCCATGCGACTGTTACTCGCCCAGGCCTACCGGGAACAGGGGAAGCCGGGGAGGGCCCTTCAAGAGGCGCAAGCGGCGGCGGAGGGGGCTCAGGACAACCCGCGTCCGCTACTTTTGGTGGCGGATATTTATCAGAAGATGGAGCAGTTGCAAAACGCGGAGGACGCTCTTCGCCGCGCACTCGCCACAGGAAAGGAACCCGAAACCGTTCACCGGGAATTACTCCGGTTCTACCAGGCAACCGACCAGAAGGCGAAACTTGAAGCGGCTGTTGAGGAGGCCCGCAAAGTCTTGCCGGATGCCCCGTGGGTCTGGATGCGGGGAAGTTTCGGGCAACTCGAAGAGGAGTTGAAGCAGCATATCCAGGAAGGTCCGTTCCGCGTGAGCGAGGTGATTGCGCTGGCTCGTCTTTACGAGTTGACGAACCGGGGCGACGAAGCGCAGGCCCTCCTTGAAAAGGCTCTGGCGCAGACGGAGGTTGGCTCGGAGGAGTGGCGCCTGGTCCGGCAGCCACTCTTCCTGCGATACCTTGACTCGCGTGCCTATGCCGAGGCTGCCGGCCTGATCGCGCAACTGCAAAAAGCGGACCCGAACGCCTCGGAGTTGTTGTTCGCGGACCCTCTGATGGCACTCAGCCAGAATCGCCCGGACGAAGCCGCACAGCAGTTGCGCGCGATTGTCGAGGAATACCCGACGCTCTCCTCGGGCTTTTACCTGTTGGGGCAGGTCCTGGCCCAACAGCGCCAATGGGAGGCGGCGGCGGCCCAACTGCAAACCGCCTTGCGGGTCCGACCGGACCTGGCTTCCGCCCGCCTCTTGCTGGGCCGCATCTACCTCCAGCAGGGCAACTACGCGGCGGTGCTGGTCGAAGCCAGGGAGGCGCTGAAGTTCTCGCCCAGCCTCATTCCGGCTCTTGAACTGGAGGCAATGGCTCACGTCGGCGAGAAGGGGTGGGACGACGCCATCGAGGTCCGAGAACGAATCGCCGAACTCGTAGGCACAAACGTGGGAAACCTCGCCGCCTTGGCGAGCCTGTACCTTCAGCGCGACAACCCCGCAAAGGCTGAAGAGACGTTCCAAGCCGCCTATGAGATCGCCCCGGACAACGCGGCGCTGGTGCGGCGATTCGCCGAGTTCTACGTCCGGACGGAAAGGCCGGAAAAGGGCAAGACGCTGGCCGACGAGTATCTGAGCCGGCACCCGGCTGAAGCGGCCGCTCACGTCCTCCGTGGTGAAATCGCCGCCATGACCGACGGGATGGCCGAGGCCGAAAAGGACTACCGGAAGGCGGCGGAACTGAGTCCCGACAATGTGGTGCCGTTGACTCTGCTCGGGGACCAGTATAGCCGTCGCGGCCTGTGGGCCGACGCGGCACGGGTTTACCGGGAAGCCCTCAAACGCGAGAAGGACAATGTCCAGGCGAAGAAGCGCTTGGCCGACGTCTGCATGTTGCAGAACCAGTTGGAGGAGGCCTCGGCGATTATCCAGGAGGTTTTGGAGGCTGCGCCGGAGGACGCCGAGGCGATGGTGGTGGCCGGCCGCATCGCCGCCCGCCGCAAGAACGCCAAGGAAGCCACCGAGTTCATGAGGCGGGCCCTGGAGGCCGAACCGACATATGGTGAGGCCCTGTTCCGCCTGGCCGAACTTTACGAGACCGACGATCCGCCCAGGGCGCTGGACCTCCTCGCGGGGGTCGATCCCTCAGATTCGGCGTTTGAGAAGGCGATGGCCCTGCGGTCGTCGATTAACGTGCGCCGAGGGCAGATGAACGACGCGGTGATGGATCTCGAGCGCTTGATTGAATTCCGACCGATGAGCGAAAACGGATGTGTCGCATTGGCCCAACTTTATATGGCCACGGGAAGGCCGGCCCGGGCCGCGGCGGTTCTTGAACCCGTGGTCCGGCGGCAGAAGAGTCCGGGCCTGTTGGTGGCCCTGGGCAACACCCTGCTGGCGCAGAAGCGTTATGCTGAAGCGCTCGAGCGCTACGAACAGGCCCGATCCCTCAAGCCCGAACTGCCGGGCGCCTTAATCGGCGAGGCGCGGTGTCTCGTGCTGCTGGACCGAAGCCAGGAGGCGCTGGACCGGGTCCAGCACATGGTGAACCAGTTTGAGGTGGAGGCGTGGCCGCGCCTTGCCCTCGTCGTTGTTTACCAAATGACCCGCCGGCCGGACAAGGCCATCGAGACCCTGCGCAACGGTTTGCTGAAGCACCCGGGTTGGGAAGAAGGGTATGTCCGTTTGGCAGCCATTTTGAGTTCGGCCACCGCAGAGGCTGAAGGCGAAGGGGCGCGAGAGCAAGCCCGCCAGGTCCTGCTCGACGGCCTCCGAAGGCTGCCCGACAGCCTCCACATCCGCACGATGCTGGCGAATCTGGAGTTCCAAGCCGGACGCACCGAGCAGGCCAAGAAGACCCTTGACCCCATCGCCGAAAAGTTCGAGGCGCAATACGGTCTGTTGCCGGAGGACCGCGCTCGGCTCCGAGCCTACGTGGCCCCGATGCGCCTCTATGCTCTCCTTCTGTATCGACTCGGCCAGATCGACGAGGCGGTGAAATGGAGCACCATGGTCCATGATCTGGAACCCCTTGACACCATCAACGCCAACAACCTCGCCTGGATTCTCGCCACGGAGCGAAACGATCTTGAAAGGGCGGTGCGATTGATTCGGCGCGCCATAAGGTTTGTGCCGAACAACCCGCAGATTTTGGATACGGCGGGCTGGATCGCCTTCCTCCAGGAGGATTATGAGCAGGCCACCAATTACCTGCTTGAGAGTATTCGGCTTGGCGACTTCCCCGAGGCACGGTATCATCTCGGACGGACGTACGAGCAGCGCGATCGCCCGGAGGATGCGATCCGGGAATACAGCAAGGCCCTCGAGATGGGCCTGTCGGATCCGGGCGAGCAGGATGCCCGGAAACGGCTTGAGCAACTACGCAGGCGAGTGCAACCTTAGTGGGGGTGAGTGGCGAGGCGCGGGACGGCCGGCGTCGAACCCCGCGCACGCCCCACAGGAGTCGGAAGATGACACAACTGCCGCAAGAGCAAGCTCCACGCCAATATGCGGGGCCCGTCATGGGACCGGCGGATCTCTGGCGAATTGTGCGCAAACGCTTTTGGCTGATCCTCGCCTGTTTCGTTGTCGTCGGCCTCGGCGGAACCGGCGCCCTCGTCGCCTGGCGTGTTGTGGCCCCGGCGTTTACCGCGACGGGCATGATTGAGATCGAGCCCGGGCAGCAGTCGATGCCCGGCGAGGTTGGGCAGGAGTATGCTCGTGTTGTCCCCGTCCCACTCTACGAGCGATACGTGCGCACCCAAATAAACATCCTGTTGAGCGACCGCGTCCTGGGCGAGGCCCTTAAGGCACTGGGCGAGTCGCAGAATATGTTCGCCGGCACCAACGCTGTCTATCTCCTCCGTGAAGAACTTGACATCGCGTATATGGTCAACACGCAGAACATTTCCGTCGGCCTGACCGCCCGGGACAAGATCCAGGTGAAAAGCATCGTCCAGGAGATCATGACCCAGTACCTCGAACAAAATCAGGCGGACCAAAGGCAAAGGGACAGCGACCGACAGCGGGACCTGCGGTTGGAGCGAGACCATTTAAGCGACCAACGCGAGGACCTCCAGCGCCTGCTGGCTGGCTTCCGTAGAGACGAAGCCGTTGTCATCTTCGATGAGCGGTTCAGTGAACAGACCGCTCGTTTGAACACCCTCAGCCGGCAACTGATCGAACTCCAGTTTGCACTGTCCGAGGCGCGGGCCGCCTGGCTTCTGTTCCAGGAACTTCAAAAGGAAGCCGAGCAAGATAATGATCTGACCCCCCTGATGATGGCCTTCCCGGAACTGATGGAGGCCCTTCGACAGGATAATCAGGTGTTGGCGCTGAGCCAATATGCGGCGCGCCTCTCCCAGGACTTCGAAGGACTCAAGGTCCGTTTTGGTGACCAGCACGACGCCGTCCGGCGTGTCCAGGCAGCGCTCCAGGTCGCCGAGAACGACCTGGAGGCCGAACGGACCAAGGTGCTGGGCGTCCTTGTCCAGCAGCAGGCCGCCATGCTGAGAAGCGCTTATGACCGCCTCCGCCAGGCCGAAACCGAACTCCTTGCCACGGTGGCCGATGCGCGGGGCGAGGCGGTCCAGCTGGCCCAGCGAGCCTCCGAGTACCGCGCTGTCCAGGAAGACTTCCGCCGTGTCCAGGAGTTGCTCCACACCATTATGGACGGAATTGAGCGCATGCGCATCAACGCCGCCATCGGCCGGCCCGGCATCAGGTTGGGAGCGCCGACGATTCCTCTCGACCCGAGCCAGCCGAAACTCGTGCTCTACATCCCCGCGGTGATTATCTTCAGTCTCTTGCTGGGGTTCGGCGCCAGTGTGGGCCTGGAGTTCATGGACACACGCCTGCGAACGCCCGCCCAACTCGTGCGCCAGGTGGGGGTTCCCCTCCTCGGCTCCATCCCCGACCTGGCCGAGGACGAGCGGCTGGCGCTGGATACCAATCTGGCTCTGGTTAGTTTCCGGGCGCCGGACTCGCTGATTGCGGAGGCCTTTCGACAATTCCGCACCAGTCTGCGGTTCGTGTCGGACCGGCCGATTAAGACCCTCCTCGTCACCAGCCCGAGTCCGGGCGACGGCAAGACGACCGCCGCCTCGAACCTGGCCATCACCATGGCCCGTAGCGGCAGCCGCGTCCTTCTCGTGGAGGCGAACTTCCGCAGGCCGGCGCTGGCCCGCCTCTTCGACCTGCCGGACGCCGTCGGCCTCTCCAATGTCCTGGTCGGTCTGAACAGCCCTTCGGAGGCGATCCAGGCCACCGCCGTCGAAAACCTCGACATCGTGGTCGCCGGCGGTCCCCCGCCGAGTCCCGCCGACCTGCTGGGCTCGGAGGGTATGCGGCGGTTCATCCAGGAAGAGGCCCGGCAATACGATCACATAATCCTCGATGGGGCGCCCGTTCTCGTGGTCGCCGACAATCACATCCTCGCTGAGGCGGTTGACGGACTGGTTATGGTCTTCCGGGCCAACGAGAACACCCGCGGCCTGGCCCAGCGAGGGGCACGCCAAGTCCAGGAGATGCGAGCCAAACTCCTGGGGGCGGTTCTCAACGGCGTGCGGGCCACCAAGGGCGGCTACTTCCGAGAAGCCTATCAGGCTTACTACGACTACGCTGGAGAGATGCGGTCCGCTGCTGTCCTGTCCCGCGCCTCGGCTGTCGCACCTGCACAAGCGGAGCCTGAGCCGAGAACCGAGCCGACGCCGCCCGAACCTTCGGACGACAGCACCGACCGGTAGGGGGGGGCCGTCAACTTCTCGGGCCCGGTGGGTGATTATGAGCGGGCGCTCGGCGACGGGACGGGGGCTTCGCTCGGCGCGCCGACGCCGCTTCTGCCCGTGAGATCCGGATGCAACCGGTCACCAGAGCCACACGAACCGCGACAGGACTATTAGCGCGCAGCGTCCGGGCCGCCTTTTGGGTTCCTCTGTTGCTGGCCCTGGTCCTGGCGCCGACGGTGTTCGGCAATCTGCATCGCTACGGCGACGTCGAACTGCTTCTGGTGGTTTCGCTTCTGTTGGCCCTGTGGGTCGTTTCATCTCTTGTCGGGGTCTCGTTCGCCTACGTGCGCTCCGCCGCCAATATCTGTATCTGGGGCCTGCTCGGGCTTGCGTTTCTACAGGTTCTCCCCCTGCCGAAAATCGGTCTCATCGGGCAGAGCCTCCAGATACCGGCTGTGCTCCGCGAAGTCCTGGTCAACTCCGGCTTCATGACGGGGGAGCGCGCCGGGCCTTCGCCCGCGATAGGTCGCTACAGCCTTCAACCCAGCGCCACGATGGGGGTTCTGATCCTTTGGGTGAGCGCGGCGGGCCTGTTCTGGGTTGTCGGTTCCGGATTGGTCGGTCGCAAGGCCCTCCGCCGCGCCACGTGGGCCGTGACGGGTGGGCTGGTTCTCCTGGGCTTTTGGGTCCTTGCGTCCGGCCTCAAGTCTCCCGCTGCCTCGTCGGATGGTGTGTCGGCCCCCGTTGTCCTGGTCCACAACCTCGGGGGCGACAGCCTCGTGCCGGCCCTTCTGGCGGCCTTGCCGCTCGGCGTGATGATTGTATTGCGGCAAATCGGTTGGATGCCGCGCCGCCGGCCCGACCGGCGCCAGGGGCGCTTCAGATGGCTCGGTCGGCCGGGCGCCGTCTGGGCCGCCGTCGCCCTGGCTGCGACCGGTTTGGCCGCCGCCGCGTTGGGTGCCTGCAACGTCCGCTGGTCACTCGTTATAGGCTGCGAACTCGTGTCGGTCGGCTTTGTGGCGATTGGCTATGTGGCCCGGGCGGGGTTGCGTCGGCCGCGCGCTTTCCTGCTGGCTCTGGTGCTGCTTGTCTGGATGGTTGCAGCGACAGGAGCGGGGATGCTGATTCGCGGCCCCGGCTTTCCGGCTTCGAGCGCTGACGAGCGGCTCGAGGCGCTTTGGGGCGGCCTGGGGAAGCGGACGCTTCTCGGGATGGGGGCCGGCACCATCTCACCCACGACCGCGTTCGGCTCCGCCACGGCGGACAAGGATGCGAACCCTCCGGTCGCCTCCGGCGGCGACAGCGACACGAACGGCTACCGTGTCCTGTTGGCTGAACTCGGCGCGATCGGTCTTTTTCTGACGCTGGCTGCGGCTGGCGCCATGGCGGTCCACATGGTGTGCGCGTGGCGCCGGGCCCGGAGTCCGTGGACGTGGCTGGCGCCGCTGGCAGGGCTTGGTGTGCTGTCGGCCAACGCCGTGTATTTTGCGTTCGACGCGTCGGCCGTTCTGGCTTCGAACCTCCTCGCCATCGCCGGCGTGCTGGGCGTGGTGGCCGCCTGGAGCACACACGGGGCCGACTGGCGTCCCGAGAGGCATCGCCGTCTCGGGCCCGCGCACTGGCCGCTCGTCGTGGGGGCCGTCGGACTCACCGCCGCGCTCACCCTGGCCGAAAACGAGATGCTTGGCGCGGCGGCGCCGGGCGTCAGCGATAAGATCCTCCATTTCGGGACTTTCGCGGTCATCAGCCTGGTGCTTTGCTACGCCCTCGGGCCCCAGCCGGGAACCCATTATCTCAAGGCACGCATCCTGTTGGCGGTGTCGGGGACGGCCTTCTTGGGGGTCGCGACGGAATACGGCCAACGATGGCTCACCGCCGGTCGCGTGTTCGAGCCGACCGATATTGTTGCGAACCTGTGCGGCGCCGGCCTGATGGGCCTGTTCTGGTGGATCTTTCGGCGCGGGCAGGTGGACGAGCCGCATCGGGCCTTTAGCCCCCGGTGAGTCACCGGGGGCTAAAGGCCTCGGCCGCCTTTTCGCTTCTTGCGTTTTTGGCTGCCAACTTGGCGCGCCCCCTTTTGCCCGAGGACGGCCTTGCGCCGCAGCAGGTGATGGTAGTGCTGGGCGAACCGGTGGGCTTCGTCGCGTATGGCCTGAAGAATCTTGAGCGCCGCACTTGTCCGAGGCAGGCGCATCGGTTCGCGCTCGGCTTTGCCCAGGACGAAAACCTCTTCATCGCGCTTGGCCAGGCTGACGACGAGCGGCATTTCGGCGCCGGCGTCGCGGATTCCCTCCGCCGCCGCGTGTAACTGGCCCACGCCCCCATCCACAAGCACCACGTCCGGCAGGACGGAAAGTTCCTCGAGGAGGCGGCGAAAGCGGCGGAACACCACCTCGCGGATCATCGCAAAATCGTCCTGCCCGCGCACCGTCTTGATGCGAAAACGCCGATAACCCGCCTTAAAAGGCCGCCCATCGATGAACGGAACGACGGCGCCGACGGCCTCGCGCTCGCCGAGGTTGGCGACATCGACACCCTCGATGGTCCGAAGCGGCGCGGGCGATTCCAACAGCCGCCCCAAGTCCCCCATCCCTTCGGCCGGGTCGAACGTCGGTGCGAACACCTCGGGCTGGAGGTGTTCGTCAAGACGGCCCCGTTCGGCAAGCGCCTCGATGGCGCGGAGTTGGTCGCGGACATAGGCGGCCTCTTCGAAGCGGCGATTCTTCGCCAGCCGCTTCATCTCCCGCGCCAGTTCCCGCACGACGGCCGTCCGTTTCCCCTCCAGGAAGCGCCTCAGGCGATGGATGTCTTTCCGATACGCTTCCTTGTCGATATAGCCCGCGCAGGGGGCGGTGCACTGTTTGATCGAGTAAAGAATGCACGGGCGATTATACCGCAACTTCGGGTCGCCGGCCGGGATATCAAGCCCGCACGTTCGGAACCGGAAGACCTTCTGCAGTTCGCCGATCGCCGCCCGCAGCCCGGCCGCACTCGTGAACGGCCCGTAAAGTTTGGTGCCTTTCGGCTGCGGCGTCCGCGTGAAATACACGCCGGGAAAGTCCTCCCGCGCCGTAATCTCAAGATACGGAAAGGTCTTGTCGTCGGTCAGGCGGACGTTGTAGCGCGGGTGGGTGTCCTTGATGAGGCGGGCCTCGGTCAGCAGCGCATCGACCTCGCTCTCGGCTTCGAGGACCTCGATGTCCGCGACCTCGGCGACCATCTGCGCCTTTTTCGGACCCAGGTCCGCCGAGGGCTGAAAATACTGGAGGACGCGGCTGCGGAGATTGGCCGCCTTGCCGATGTAGATCACCCGCCCCCGGTCGTCCTTCATCAGATAGACGCCGGGCGACGTGGGGAACGTGCGGATTTTCTCGATGAGCGCGTGGCGCTCCACCGCAGACTCCTTCGCGGAACTCGTGAGGGCCGCCGGGCCGCCGCCGTCAAAGCCGAACGCCCACGTAAATGCCGACATAGAGGCCCAAGAGAAGCAGCGCCAGACCGCCCATGATGTCATAGAATCGCCGCGCCAGAACCAGGCGAGCCAGGGTGTAGTATCCGATCAGAGCCGTCAGCGTGGAAAGCCCCAGCGCCCAGTCGCCGAAGTCCCGCGCTTGTCGCCACACGTCGTCTGTGAACGTCGGCGACAGGGCCAGCGCCGCGGCAAAGCCTGTTCCCACAAGAGCAAGAATCACCGAACAGGCCCGCGCCGGCCCGGCCAACTGGAAGATTTCGCCCCGAATCTTCTGCAGGCGGTCGCCTACGCCGAGCCAGAACAGGGCAGAGAACGCCAACACCGCGGCGTTCATGTTCACCCGGTGCGGATCCCAGCCGATCGGGTGGGCCTTGTTGTGCCAGATGGCCAGAATCCCCAGCGTCACCATCACCACCGCCGGATACAGCATCTCACCCCGCAGCCACACAAACGACCAGGCCAGGAACACCACCGACATGATGCCCAGCATGATGAGCGACGGCGTCGTGTGCAACCGAAACGCCGCCAGAATCGCCCCGATGAAACAGGAGACGACCGCCAGTGTAAAGATGGTCGTCGAGGCCCGCCGCTCGTCCCGGTAAAGCGAGATGATCCGCGACAAGAGCGCCATGAATCGCGCCTCGTATAAATACACCACCAAGTGCGCGGCCCCGTAACCCGCCACGGCGTAAATCAGGTACGCGTACAGGTCCTCCGTGTGGGCAAACAGCCCGATGTAGGCGACGGACATGATCCCGACGCAATAAAAGAGGAACGTCCGGGCCGTATGTCTCAGCAGCCACATCGACAGCAGGAAAGCCAGAAGCACCGTCAGCCAGCCGAGGAAACCCCACTCGGGTCCCAGAAGCGCCTGCGTCGGGCTGGTGCCGTCGATGAGAAATTCCGCGTAGGCGCGAACCTGCTGAATCGAGAGATATCCGACGAGCGCGAGCGTCGTCGCCATGCCGAAAACCGCGAACGGTTCCGTCTGGCGGCGCGCGGTGCGGTCCGAAGCCGTCCGGCGCAGGACACCCCGCACCACCAGAGCGACGACCAGCCAGCCCACCGCTGCGCCGGCCGCCACCTGGATGAATCGGTGGTGCTGCGCCGCTTCCGAAACGTCCAGGCCGAGCCGCGCGAGCGCCACGGCGCCGCCGGTCGCCAGGGTCGCCAGGAGGTAGTTCACCCATGCCGGTGCCCGATGGGCATGGGCAAGCGCCACCACCCCGACCGCCGCCAGGAGGTCCACCCCGAGGTACTTCGGCGTCATCTCAAATGGTTCGAGGAAAAGGGCGGCCACGGCAATGGCTGCCGACGCGAGGTACAACGCCCGCGCAAACCCGGCCGTTGCCGCTCGCTTCCACACCGTGGCCAGCAAGGCCGCCAGCGCGGCCGCACCCAAAGCAATTGCCAGGAGCACCGACGGATAGCGGCCCCAGTACCCTTCCGTCTGGTCGCCACCGAGCACTGCAAAGGCCGCCACCGCGGCCAATGCCGCGCCCACCGAAGAAAAACCGAAGAGGTCCGGCTGCTTGAGGCCCACCGCCGAAACCAAAAGCACCGCCCACCAGACACCCAGCCCCCACACCGTGTGCCACGTGGCCCCCCACCAGGCAGCCGCGCAGCCGGCGGCCGTGGCCGCCAGGGTCGATACCACCAGCGGCACAATCAGCAGCCCTTGCCGATACCACTTGACGTTGAACTCCTGGCGGCGTTTGAGGCTGAGCAGTGCGGCCACTAGGACCATGACCAGAGAAATGCCCGACGCCGTGGATGCGGTCCACTCGGTGGTAGCAGCGCCCGCCGGCGGGCCGAAGCCTTCGGCGGAGAACCCCGCCGGCGCCGCTGCAAACTGCCGCAAGCCGAGAACCGCGGCGACGGCCACTCCCAGAACGGCAAGATAGACCAGCGGCTCTGCGCGGAATCGCCAGACCGTCGCAATGAACAGCACCGCCAGAGGCCCCTGAACCAGAACCGCCGCCGAAGGCTGATACGCCGCACGCACAAAGGCCGCTCCCATCAGCGCCACGCTTGCCAGAAGCGCACTTGACCGCCGCCACTGGCGGTCCCCTGGCTGAAACGCGATGAGCGCCGCCACGTAGAGCAGGGCACCCACACCGCCGAGGGCGGCTGTGGCGAGCGTGCCGCTGGCCAGATACTGACGAAACGAAACCCCCGGCCACTGGGCCCAGTAGGCCAGGCACATGACCGACCAGGCGCCCGCGAGCGCTGCGAGAAATCGAAGCAGCAGGCCCCCTCGACGCCGGGACCGGGCGAACAGCCACAGGACGAGGCCGATCAGGATGCCGCTCCCCACCGCAATCGCCGGCGGGGCCCACACGGGCAGGATCGCAAGAAATCTCGCGTTCAAAGCCTTTTCTCCGGAGTTCGCTCGACGGGCGACAAGCATCATAGAAATGGGGCAGGGAGGCTGTCTAGCGAAAAGGTCGTGTGCCTGTGGCTGGGGAGGCTCGGGGGGTGCCCGGCTCCTTGGAGTCGGCCGCCCGAAACCTGGAAAAATAGGGTTGCATTGCCCCGGCGTGTTTCTACAATCTAGAGTGGAGGCGCATGTGGGACGGGTCGGTGTGTGCCGGAGCAAGCGGGCACCGCTGGTCCGCCGCGTGGAGGGAGTGGCTATTTTCGGTTCGCACGCTCGATGGTGGTTTGCACTTGCTCTGTGTGGAGTCGGCCTGGCGGGCTTGGGTGTCGGCCTGGTCGGTCTGGATGGGACGCGCTCAGCCGCCCGCGCAGAAGCGGCGGTCGCCGAGATGCCGAGTTTCACGCAGGGTGGGAACCTCGTCGTTGCCGCGACGCCTCTGGGTGACACCAGCGTCGTCGTGTGCCTCGTCGATACGGCGCAGCAGCGCCTGGCGGTTTACGTGGCGGACACCAGGCGCAGCCGGTTGAAACTGTTGGCGGTTCGCGACATTTCGGCCGACTGGGCCTTGAGCGATTACAACAACGATCCGCCCCTGCCGAAAGACGTGCGAGCCCGCGTCGAGGCGCTGAAAGGAACCGGTCGCCCGGCGGCTGATGCCGAGGATGATGAGCAACCGGCGGGCGAGCGCTGACCGTGTGACTAACTGGAGGCGGATAGCCGCGACGATTGCGGCCAGAGGCCGAGGAGGTTTTGATGGCAGATCTTCTCAATTTCGACGAAGCCAAGCAGCATCTTGGCAAAACAGATGACGAGTTGCAGGAGATGATCAAAAGCGGACAAGTGCGCGCCTTCCGCGACGGGGACACGTGGAAGTTTCGATCGGAGGACATTGAGGCCCTGGCCGGGGAAATCCCCACCGCGCCGGCGCCGGCCGAGAAGGCGCCCGAACCGCCCGCCGGGGGCGAGGAAGAGGACGCCGGTGACACCCTCATGAGCATTGACGCCGACATCCTCTTTGCCGAAGAGGAGGAGATCCCGGCCGACAGCGCTGCGGAGACATGGATTGCCGCCGACGCCGAAGGGGTCTTTCCGAGTGAGGCGGCCATGGCGGCGCCGGAAGCCGAGCCGGCCCCGCTGGCCCTGAGCCCTGAAACGGATGAATCAAGCCTCCAGGAAGTTCTCAGCGAAGAAGAGGTCGCCGGTGCGGAAGAGGGCGTTTTCGCCGAGGAGCCGGTCATCGCCGTCGATTCCGATACCGGCCTTGCGGCAGTGATGCCGATGTCGTCCGTCGGATCGGGCATCACGGCCGCCACCCGCACGCGAGTCGTCACCCTCGTCGAGCCCCCCGCGCACCACGGGCCTTTCACGGTGATGTTGGGCCTGAGCGCCGTCGCTCTGGTGTTCACGGTGGTCGCCCTGTCTGCGCTGTTGACGGGCGCCATGCCGAGTCTCGTGCTTAAGATCGGAGAAGGCAGCGCGGGTCTGGTGATTCTCATAGCGGGCGTTGTGGCGGTGGCCGTAATCCTCCTGATCGGCACTGTGTTGGAAAAGCAGCGGAAGGACCGTGAGGCGATAACCGGCCAATAAGCGGCCGGCGAAGATGGGTCGATACACTTTCCCGTCACGAGCGGGGAAGATGGAGCAAGTGTGGGCAAGTCTGCAACAGATACCTGACGAGGAAAGGAGATTGCGATGCGACGGGTTTCGGCGGCCGTTGGGTTCGTGCTGATGGGCGTGATGACTCTGGTGGCTATCGGCTGTGTTCCCCAGGAAAAATATGATGCCCTGCTCCTGCTGAACCGGGAACTCCAGAAGGAGATCTATGACAAGGAGGCCGAGATCGCCCGGCTCGGGGAGCGCACCGGCGCGCTTCAGGCCCGGGCGCTGGACGCTCAGCGCCTGCTGGAACAGAAGGACGAGCACCTGGCGAGTGTGATGAAGGAGCGCGACGAGGTCCGCAAGGCTTTCGACGAATTGATGGAGGTCTATAAGAAACTGGCCGAGCGGCCGGCCGGCGAAGCGGCGCTCCCCGAGCAGATCGCCATCGAAATCGAACAGTTGGCGGCCCAGTATCCCGACCTTTTCGAGTTCGACCGGGCGACCGGCCGGCTCCGATTCGCGTCGGACATCACTTTTGACTCCGGCTCCAACGTCGTCAAGCCGGGTGCCCGCACAGCGATTACGAAACTGGCTCGTATCCTCGCGTCCGATGTCGCCAAGCAGGTCCATGCGACGATCATCGGCCACACGGATTCCGACCGGGTTGCCAAGCCGGCGACGATTAGCCTCCTGAAGGAACTCGGAAAGTCGGCGAACAATCAGGGGCTGAGCGAAGCCCGCGCTGAGGCGGTGGCGGCCCTCCTGAAGGCCGGCGGCGTCGAGGACACCCGCATCATCACCCGGGGCATGGGGGCCGGCCAGCCCATCGCCGGCAACAATACCGCCGACGGCAAGACCAAAAACCGTCGCGTCGAAATCTTCCTGACCATGGGTGCCTAACGACGCACAATCTGGAAGCGGACAAACCGGCGGCCCGCTCTTCTTGGGCGGGCCACCGGTCTTTCGAATTCTCGGCGCCGGCCGATTCTAGCGGCTACGGGCCCGCGCCCACCGATTCACACACCACCGACCAGAGGTCCGACGCGTCCACCGCCTCAGGTGAGGCCCACAGAAGCGGCACGTCCGCGCCGAACAGGCGCGTCGTCAGGATCGGGACAGCGCCGTCGGCCTGCCCGAAAAGGCTCACGGCCGGGGCGGCCAGTTTGCCTTCGACCTGGACGCGTCCGCCGACGATTCGGTATCGGACCGCCAGATGGTCGTATCCGATGCGGCCCGGGAGCAGGCGGCCGGCGCCGCCGAAACCCGCCGACCGCTCCTGGAGCCAACGTAGCGTCTCGCCGCTCACTTGGCCGCCCTCTTCCGACACCAATGAGACGACTAGTTGCCCCCCCGCGCCGCGCGGCTTCGAGTACTCGACCGCCAGTTCCGCCTTCCCTGTCACCGGTCCGCCCGGCATTCCACGGGTCCAATCGGCGAGATCGAGGTCGTGCACGCGGGCCGCGACGGTCGCCGTTTCGGCCCTACGGCCCGTATGGGG
>DATLBA010000076.1:0-64767 GCA_035527275.1 Phycisphaerae bacterium | reverse complement strand
AAAGTCCCTGGAATGTCACCAACGCGGAAAAAGAGGATATCGCCAAGTGGAACGCCCGCTGCCGGCAACTTGCCGAGACCGAGAGCGCCTTCAATGAACTGCTGGGGAAGATGGGCGGCCCGGAGGGCTGGTCCGGCCGCGCGGACCTGATCCGTGACAGCGACAGCCGGTGCCGAACCTACGAAAACCTGGCCGAGGAGTTTGCCGGGCTGACCTACGTCCGAATCGGATTGTGATTAAGAGCCTCTATCAGGATGCCGATTCTACTGCGGCTGGCCCCGGCTGGGCTGACTGCGAAGGCCGATTCCGTCGTCCCTTTCGGCGTGACCCCGTTCGGGATTTGTCGGCCCAAAACGTCCTCGATCCCGATACATCGGGATTTCAGCCACGCCTCCGCCCGTACGGGTGCCGCCTCGGTCTCCGGCCTTCTCGCTCAGCCTCGCGACGAACAGCATCCTGATAGAGGCCTTTAAGGAATCGTTCGGACACGCAGAGACGACTGTGCCCGTCCCTCCAATGCCGGAGGGCAGGCACGTCTCTTGCGCTGCGGGGGAGAAACAGCCGGCGGCTAAATCGTCATCGCCGAGAACCCGGAGTTCCGGGGACACCCACAATACTTAATTAGGCTTGACGGGTGGGAGGGGGGCGCGCGAGCCGGCGCTCGTTTTGAGCCTATGCTCATAATCGGCGGCGAGAAACGTGCGCGGACGCATCACCACATCGGCATGCGTAGGGGGCAAAAAGGGGGTCAAAAAGGGCCAATTTGCATCCAATTCCGACCAAAAACGCGAAAAAAGTCGAAAAAAGCGCCCGATTCGGCCTTGCCCATTTTAACATTTCGGCCCTCAACCCACCCTGGCGCTAGCGCCAGGCCCGATTCGCCCCCCAAAACGGGCCAAAATCCCCCAAAACCCACCCAAAACCGCCCGCCAACATATCGGCCATGCGCAATGTGTGTGCGCGCCAAACGCCCCCGGGCGGCGAACCTGTGTTGGCGTCCCGATTCATCGGGATTGGCGTCAAAGGGCGAGTGCAGCGAGGACGCGGCGGACTACTATGGACCGAAGGCGTCAGTCAGGCGCATGCCAGCCACTAGCGGAAAGCCCGATGAACAGCGAGAAAGCCCCCCTTTTGAAGGCCACCGTGGCGGAGAGGGAGGGATTCGAACCCCCGGTGGACACAAGGCCCACGCCGGTTTTCAAGACCGGTGCCTTCGACCGCTCGGCCACCTCTCCGGCCCAGACCAAGGCATTTTAGCCGTCTCGGCCCGCCGAAGTCCATTGCAATCCCTCGTCCCCCAAAAACCGGGTGTGGCCGTAGATTCCGGCATCGAGTGCCTATCGGGTGGCATGCCCACACCCTCCGGGTGCGGGGTGTCCCCACCAGCAACCGGTATGCCACGCCCAGTTTCAGACATGTCCGCACCCGGCTCCTTCGGCGGGACGCGCTGGCGGATGCCGTGTCCCTACTCCATCCACTGGAAATTCATGATGCGGGGGTGGATGAACTTTTCGTCGCCCGGCGGATAGGCCAGCGAGGGCGAGCGGTCCACGAGCGCCCAGAAGCGGCGGGACCTTACGACGGCGGGGTCGTCCTGTGCCACGATGCCGCCACTCGGCACCTTGGCCAGATCGATGATCTGGACGGTCCCGTAGATGGAGAAGACGTCGCTTCGGACGGTGACGAGGTTGGAGAGGCGGGTGAAGACCTCGTCCCGCTGTTCCAGAGAGCCGGACCCGCCGGTGGGGATAATTTCCGCAATCGAACTCAAGGGGGGGGTAAACGCAGGAACCCCGCCGCCGGGAAGAGCCGCAAGGGTGGCATTCGTCGCCGTGTTGAGGTTGATTTTCCCCGCGACGCGGAACTCGGGCCCGGCGAAGCGGCCGGCGTCAAAGGTCCCCTCGTCGTCCAGGTCGGTCTGGCCGTCGCCGTCGTTGTCGAAGCCGTCGATCCAGGGGCCCTGGACGCAGAGGGCGTCGGCGGCCCTGGGGTATCTTGCCCAGTTGAATCGTATGTCCGCCTCGGCGTGGTCTGTCACCTGAAGAACCCAGGGCCTGTTCTTCCACCCGCCTTCCGCGGGCTGTGGGCAGAGGACCTGGTTGAGGTCGCCGACGCGGAGGAAGGCCTTGAAGGAGTTGTTCCCTGCTGTCTTAAGCGGGGGCAAGGGACCGCCTTCGGTGGCAGCGTCGTACTCATCCTGCACGCTGTTGGCGAAGCGGACGAGAACGGTGCCGCTCGGCACGTTTCCCTGTCCCTGGGTTCCCCAGTCGCCCACCGTGACGACCGTGAAGCCGCGCCAGTCGGGGGGGCTGTCGTCGATTTTTCGCACGCGTGATATGCCGGGCGCCAGAGCCAGGCTCAAAATCTCGTCGCTTGTGATCTCATCCATGACGACGTCGCCGACCTCAGTGACCTCGGCGTGGAACCGAATTGCCGTCAGGCGGTCGCTGAGGTCCTGGACCTTTGCGTCTTCCCCTTCGCCCGTCACTTTGCAGGTCACCGTGCCGGTCAGGGGGGGGTCCGTTGTTTCGCCTTTTGCCATCGTTGCCGGCAGGCCGCTCATCTCTTCGGTGCCATCGTCAAAAACGAGAGTGACTTTGGCCTCGGGCTGGAGGGTGATCCTCCCATCGAGGTCGCCGGCATAATCGCCCGGCCAAGGGTTGTAGAGGGAGACAGTGATCGTCCAGGTGGTGTCTTCGGTTTCGCCGTCGCCGGCCGTCACTACCGCCTTGACCTCCTTGAAGATGGGCTGGCTTTCGGCCCCGGCGAAGCCGTCGTAGTCGTTGTCATAGGTGCTGTCTGCGTCGCGGAAGGCGATGATGTTGGCGACGAATTGTTTCAAACCGTCCTCACTTACGCCCACGAAGGCGCCCGAGGCAAGCAGCACGTCGTAGATCGCTTGTGGCTCGTCGAGGTTGAGGTCGGCTTTCGGGCAGGACCAATCCTTGCCGGGGCACTTCGTGTGGGAGGTCGTTCCGGCGTCGCCGCATACCTCGGCGGTCCAGGAGACGGTCGTGTATTTCTCCGCGTTTGTCTTGACGCCCGCGCTAAGGCGGCTGTTGAAATCCGGCAGGTCGCGGACGCGGAGGAGGAATTCCTCTGCCAGCGTAAAGGGCTGGTCGAGGTTGTCCGGCTCCATCCGAGGGTTTCGCGGGTTTTCGATGATGGTTTCGCCCATGACGGGGTTGCCGGGGCCGTCATCAACAGATACCCATTGGCCCGACGTTCCGTCAAGGTATCGACCGGCCCAGCGCGCCGCGGCAACACCGGGGGGACCGGCGATTTCACAGATGAAACAGCCCTTGTCCTCTGCGGCGAGATTGGCGTATTCCTCCCATCCCGCGCTTGTGTATCCGTGGGCGTTGACGTTCAGGAGCGCCCCGTGGTCGAGGACGGTGACGCTGATGCGGACGATATACTGGTCGAACGGGGCGGCGAGTTCGGGAATCCAGATGCCGTCGTCCGTCCCGTCGCCGTCGTTATCCACGACGGCGCTGTTTCCTCCAGACTCGATGCCGAAGAGCAGCGGTTTGGTGGGTTTCCCGAAGGAGACCTCGTTGGGTGAGGTAGTATCGCCAACGGGTCGCGCGAGCCAGTTGTCCTCGTCTCCCGGGTAATCGTAGCGTTCGCACCCTTCCTCGCCCGTCAGCAGGGCGCCGTCATCGGTCCACACGTCGTGGACGAGATAGTGGCAGACGTAATCGACGGCCCCGTCGGCCGCGATGGTCAACTGCGTTTGCATGGCGAAACTGGCCGACGTGCTTCGGTCCAGGCCGCTCATCGTGATAAAGGCGACGCCGATGACCGACAGAATGGCCAAGAGGCCCAGGACGACGACCAGGACCGAACCGTGCCTGCACATGGACGTTCCCTTCATTCGGGCGGGCTTACGGGTCTCCGATCCAGAAGACCTGCTGGTAGGCGTAGCCTCTGAATCGCTCCTTGCTTCCGTCGGTGTCAGCAGGGGGCGGCGAGTGGTCGTCCGGGTCGTGGATGGCGACCGTCACGCGGATGGCGGGAACGCTTTCGCGCGAGCCGGGCGCGGAGGCCAGGCCGCCGTCGCCGACCCACTTTTTTTCCTTCGGATCCCAATACTCGACGAAGAACTCGCTGACGCAGCAGGCCATGACCCGCGCGAGGCTCCAGGGCTCTACGGATTCCATGGTGCGGCCGGACCAGGGCCAGACGGTGGTGCTGCCTATTGCCGAGCGGCCCAGTGAACCTGCGGAAGCGAGCAACTCGCTCAGGTAGGCAGCGTTAGATTTGTCGTCCGTATCCAGGCCGGTGCCTGGCTCGCCTACCATCAGCCAGGTGCCTCGTGCCAGGACACCCCGCCGATGGTCTTCCTCGTTGGCCTTGTTGTAAACGCGGAGGAACTGGGTCGGCGTTCTCACGTTGGTGGTGTAAAGGACCTCGGCCGCGCTTGCCTGCTGGGAGTCAAAAGCGCTTTTCCACGAACCGATGCTGACGAAGGACAGGGCGTCGCTGCGATACTCTTCTTCTTCATCGGCCTTGCCCGGGGTCGGCCAGTGAGTAATCTTCAGGTAGCCTTCCCGCGTCATGCCGCGCACGTCCCGGTCGAGATGGTCGAGAACGGCCCGGGCCTGTTGCTGGGCGAAGTGGATGGCGTCGGCCTCGGAGGCCGTCTCGGTGATGATGCCGAAAATTTCGACGACGCCGATCATCATGACGGTCATCAGGGACGCGGCAGTGACGAGTTCGACCAGGGTAAAAGCCGCCGCGCCGTCCCGCCGGCGCAAATCCCATTGGCAAGATGGGTTCCGCATGGCTAATCTCCCAGGACCGTGTGGTAGACGGCGACGGCTTCGTGCCCCGCCACCAGGCAGCGCCAGTTCCGGTCGACGACGCCAGGCTCGTCTCCCTTCGCTCGGGCGCCGGTGGCGAGAGTGGCGTATTCGGGGTGATCACTGGGGCTTTGGCTTTCTTTGATGGAATCCACCATGTAGGCGTATCCGTCGTAACTGCTCGTGTCGAGCACATATTTGCCAGGTCCCATTCTGTTCCACACAGCAGGCCAGCGCTCTTGCCCGATCCACAGAGGAGGGCCTTCCCCTTGCGATCGACAGATGGCCAGGGTGACGCGCCAGGGGCCGCCCCCGGGGCCGTTCGTGGAGACCGGCGTCATAAAGACGCGGGGGACGTAATTCGCCTTGCTCCCCTCATCCCCCCACACGTTAGTGCTGTTATAAGAGCGGTCTGGGTTGCCATCCCCGTCCTCGTGATCGTAAAGGAACTCCGCCGGGTCATACACTTTGAGTGCGCCGGGGAAGTCGTAGGATACATAGGGCGTCTTTGGGTTGGCCTCCAGCGGATAAGGATCATCACCGCTCCCCCTCTCGGCGAATCCTCTCCGCCAATTGACGAAATCATTGCGGAGGACGCGGATCATCGCCGAAGCGCTTCGGGCGCAGAGGGCCGCCTGCGTGATTTCCCTGCTGCGGCGGCTCTGGTCCACGGCAACGGGGAAAATGGACGCGACCATCGTCAGGCCGACCCCCAGGATGCCGACGGCCATCAGGACCTCGGTGAGCGTGAAGGCGGGCCGGCGGCCTCTCGTTCCGGGCATTTTGTGTTCCTCCCTTCGGATACGCCGCCCACGGCCGCGCCTTTACCGACTCGCGGGCCATGTAATTGTAGCAATTGGCGCGGAAGGGGGCAACATTTTGGCCGCTTTCAGGCGGCCCTGCTTTTCCACGGCCTGTCTGCGGGTCTGGCGGTGGGCGTCGCCCGGGGAGCCACACGTTGAGTTCCGACGCCAGCCCGAAACGTACTACAGGAGAGCGGGCCCCGGCTGCGCGAATCGTCTTGAACTCCAGGTGTCCCGAATGCTCGCTCCCCGTGAACGCCCTCGAGCGCCCCCTGGCACACCTCGATTGTTGGAAGTAGTTTCATAACCGCAGGAAAGAGCCAAACTCAGCATCGGGCGTGCCCTGGGGCCATGGCCATGCCACCCGAAATCCGGTCGATGCCAGAATCTGCGGGCACAAGCCCGGAGCAGTGCGGCAAATCTTTATGGTATGGGACGGCGGCCAAGCCCTGTAGCGCGGGCGGGCCGTTTCAACCGGCAGGGATCGAGGACAGGCCATGGCGGTTCCCATGCTGGACCTGGTCGCACAGTACCGGACCATCCGCCAGGAGGTGCGGGCGGCGGTGGACGAGGTGCTCGAGAGCCAACGGTGCGTCGGCGGGCTGAAAGTTGTCGAGTGCGAACGGGCCATCACCACCTACGCCGGGTGTAAGCACGGGGTCGGGGCATCAAGCGGCACAGATGCGATTCTGAACGCCCTGATGAGCCTCGGCGTCGGCCGCGGCGACGAGGTCATCACCACCCCCTTCACCTTCTTCGCGACCGTCGGGTGCATCGTCCGGGTGGGGGCGAAGCCGGTCTTCGTGGACATCGACCCGAGGACCTACAATATCGACCCGGTGGGCATCGAGGCGGCGGTCACCGAGCGGACGAAGGCGGGTTGCGGCTAAGCGCAGCGCTGCCGGAGGAAACCGGTGTACCCATGAGGCGATTTGTGCCCGCCTTGCGGCGGCTTGACGGTTGCCATCGGACCTCCGGCGCGGTCAAATGGGGGCGGCCCTGCGGCGGGGCCACATGCGCGCAAGGGAGACCTCATGCAGCGTCACCTGACAATCGGGGTGATTGTCGCGGCGGCCATGGCCTTGCCGGTCGGATACCTGGCGGTCCGCGCCGAGTCCTCCGACGAGCCGGAGGCGCCACAAGCCTCCCCGGTCGAGGAGCCCAATCCGGGTCGCACGATTCGGGGGAAACTTGCGCCGGCCGAACGCGTCCTCGGCGCGTTCCTTTGGGAGCGCAGCATGGACCTGAAGATTCCCCTGGAGGTGGACCGCGAAACCGGCGCGTTCGATGTGGCGGGCCTGCGGCTGGGGACGTATGACCTCGTGGTCCACACGCCGTGGGGTCGGCTCGAAGGCGTGGACATGACGCCGGTCCTGTCGGAGTACGACGCGCTGATTCCGCCAGAGTATCGGACCGAGGACCTGGGTCTGCCGGCGACGGGCGAGTTCACCGACGAGGACCACCAGTGGATCGAGGATCACGTCTTCAAGGTGAAGCGCCACGAGAACCGGATTCGCATCCTCGCGCTTCGCGGGACGGCGGACGTGGCGGTGGTGCTGATGGAGTTGATTCTGGACCGGGATTTCGTCGGGCGCAAGGGCGACGAGGTTACCTGGCGCATCGAGAAGTGGACGTATGAGAAGAAGTATGGCGGATGGCGGCCGTTCCGCACGCGCGTCCTTTATCGCCGCCGCGTCTCGAAGCGCGTTTGGGAGACCTGGGGGTGGCAGTTCGAGCCGGCCCTCGGCGGCCTCACGATTACCGAAGACCGCACCGAGCCGGTGACGGTCGAATTCGAGATTCCCGAGAAGCCCACGCCCGAAAAGGGCCTGGCCGGCAACAGGACGCCGCCCCTGCCTGGTAGCGCGGAGCGGTAAACCTACCGTGCTGCCAACCGGCGCAGCGCTCGCAGGTTCACGGGGTCCATGTTGCGGCTGCGGGCGTCGCGCTTCGGCGTTTGAAAGCGAGAACGGGAACAACGCTTACGGCGCAGGGGTTTTCGCGTCTCTGCGCAGACCCTCGGCCCGCTCGCGCAGCGAGTCCGGGTCCACCGGCCTGGCCTCTTTCAGGGCGAATCGGAAGGCGTGCGTGTCGTAGTGGACGCCGGGCACGATCGTTTCAAACACCAGGTCCGGTCCGATCCACTGATACGGAGGCGCCCGGACCTTGGCCTCGGTCACGAGCGGCTCGCAGCCGGCCGCTTCGAGCCGCACGCTGTAGGTCCCGTACCACGTGAAGGGAACCGTGACGGGTGTGCGGCCGACCTCGTTGTCGTTCAGCCAGCACCGCGCGCCCGGCGGTTCGGATTCGACGGTGATGGTCCGATGAACCTGGCCGTAGCAGCCGGTAATCGCCAGACACGCGGCGCCCAGCACCGCCCAATGAGCCGACGTTTTCATGGTCAGGACCTCGCCTGTTCGTGGACCTCTTCGGTTTCGGCGGCCATGGCGTCGGTATCGACGATGGCCACGGTGCATCGGCCCGAAAGCCAACCGCCGCACTCGCCCGGATTGACGATTAACCGCCCTTCGTGGCGCTCGATTTTCGGCTCGTGCGTGTGGCCGAAAATGATGATGTCCGACGCCTCGATGTCTTCGTGTGTCAGACTTTCCCATGCGTGAACGAGGCAGACCTTTTTCCCGCCGAGTTCCAGATGCCGCGGCCCCGCGCAGAGCGACGGTAACAGTTTCGCAAGACCCATACGTTCGCCGTCGCAGTTGCCGAACACCCCGTGCACCGGCAGGCGGCTCTGAAGGAGGCACTTCAGGGCGAACGTGGCGACGTAATCGCCTGCGTGCAGAACCGCCTCGACGCCCGCTCGCTCGAATACGCCGAGCGCCGCCGAGATGGCCGGCAGGTTATCGTGCGTGTCGGCGATGGCGCCGAGTTTCATCGCATCCTCTCGCCACGCTTGGGACGGAATCCCCGGCCTCGCGCCGCCAATATAGACCCCCGGGCACCCGACTGTCAAGCAAAACCGGCACGGGCCGAAATGTCTGGCGGCGTGCGGCATCGGCGGATAGAACAATGCCTACCCGCGTATAGGAAGGCGGTGGGACTTCCGGCCTACGGTGCGGCAGTTGTTGCCGAATAACGCGCGAGTGCCGCGTAGGCATTCAGGGCCGGCGCCAAAGGGTTAAAGGAGAAAAGCATGCTCGGAAAAACGCACAGGTTTATCGCAGTTACGGTTGTCGCAATCACGATGGCGGGCGTCACCGCGGATGCCGCGGCGCAGCAGCAGAACAAGGACATCGTCTGGGTCTTATCACAGGCGCCAGCCGACGTGGCGCTCGTTGTGACGGTTCGCAGCCCACAGGCGCTGAAGGAGTCCCTTGAAGCGCTGATGGGACCGGAACTGGAACCCGGCGCGCTTGACGAGATTGTGGCGCAAAGGGACTTGCCGCCCGGGACGGTTGACACAGCAGGCCCTACGGCCCTTGTCGTTTGTGGCCGCGAGGACATGGGTCCGGCCGAAATTCATCTCCTGAAGGACCCGTCGAAGTTGGCCGGCGAAATGGTTGGCGATGGCATTTTGAAGATGCAGCCGCCGGCGCCGCCTGCCCCGCCCGGCGCCCCGGAAGGGTTTGAGATGCCCGGCCCTCCGCCGGTCTATTGCCTGGAGGTCGGCCCATACGTGGTGACCTCTCGGAATCTCGAGGTCCTGAAAGCCTTCCAGGCCGACGAACCGCGGTTCAAAGTGACCGACGAAATGGCGGCGAAGATCCGCGAGCATCTGGTCTGGGCCTGCGTGAATATCGGGCGTGTGAAAGTTCTTGCCGCTACCGCGCTCGAGGAAATGAAGGCGGGAATGGCAGAGCCGGTGCCCTCCGGTGAGGACCCGTCGCTGAAAATGACGCGTGTGTTCGAATGGTACCTCGGCCTCCTCGACCAGATGTCCGGCCTGGAGGTGGTGTTCGACGCGGACGGCGAGGGCGCTGCGGCCGCCATCGACATCGCCCTGGTCGAGGGCGAGCCGCTTCTCGAGATTGCCCGCGCCTGCCTTCCGGTGGACACGCATAAGGGCGCCCTTCCGGCGATGGACGCGTTTCTAGTGGCGGCGTGGGGCCGCATTGACTGGCCTGCGGCTATGCCGGCCGTCAAGGGTCTGGTTCGGCCTCTGATGGACATCCTCGTCGAGGAAGGCGACGAAGAGAGCCAGACGAAGGTGGACGACCTCTGGGCGGCCTTCGACGACTGGGCGACGGTGCTGGGGCCGTCCTTTGCCCTCGCCATGGAGCCCCCGACCCCGGAGGAGGGCTTATGCTGCCTGACGGAAACCTTCGAGGTCAAGGACGCAGCGAAATACCGGGACCTGATGGGCGAGTACATGGAAGTGACGAAGGATTTCACCCAGGCGTTCCTGGGCGGTCTTGGAAAGATGCCCGGCGGCCCAGGGATGCAGATGGACCTGACCTATGAACCCGCCGCCGAGCAGATTGAAGGCACCGACGTGGACGTCATGCGCTTCAAGATGAAGATTCAGCCGCCCGAAGGCGCGCCGCCCGAAGCCGCCGCGCAAATGAATCAGATGATGGATGCGATGTATGGCCCCGAGGGCCTCGTGGTCCGCTCCTGTGTGATCGAGACCCGCGGCCTGGTCACCACAGGTGACGCCGAGAGGATGGGGAGGGCCATCCGGAGCGCGCGCGGCCAGGGCGGCGACATCGCGGACAACCCGAGCGTCGCCGCCGCCATCCGGCGGCTGCCGCAAGGGTCCGTCGCCGGGTTCCTCGTGTCGCTTCCAACGTGCGTCCACACCTTCGCAAAGATGGGCGAGCGCTCGATGCTGATGATGCTCCCCGAGCCTGTCCGGGCGAAAGCCGAGAGCCCCGATGCGCCTCAATTGCCGGCGCCTGAACTCGGCGAACTCGTGACCGCCGGCGTCCGCCTGGACACAAGCACGCTTCGTGTCGATGTCGATGTCCCGGCATCCGAGATCCGCGGCGCGGTTCGTGTGGGCAAAGCGTTCGGCGCCCGCATAGAGTGGATCATGAAGCAGCAGCAACCGATGATGTTGCCGGAGGCAGAAGGGGAGGAGCCTCAGCCCGAGGGCCCGTGACGAGCAGAGCACCGGAGCGGATGACGCGCGGTGGGACAGCCATCCCGCCGCGCGTCTGCTATTCAGAAATGCTTAGGAGGTCGGTGAGTTTGTGCCAGACCTGCTCGGTTTCGATGGCCGCCATCGTCCCGTCGGGCGAACGTATCACGCGTACGTGCGGCCCGCGCGGGGCCCAGACCCGCGGGTCGGATGGGCCGAAAAGGGCCACCGTCGCTGTGGGCTCGCCGTCGTTCGTTCGCACCGCCGCAGCGACCTGCGTGATGCCCGAATCGTTGCCGACATAGACGTCCGCCAGGGCCAAGACGGGTGCCACCTCGTCAAGAGCAAGGTCCGCCACCACGGCTTGGCCCTCGGCGACGGGCGGCGCGACGCCGCGTTCCTGTTCCGCAGGCCCCAGGAGCCAGACGACCCGCCGCCCCCAATCCTTGCGCAGGCGCTGCGCGATTCTTGAGAAACGGTCCATCGGCCAGTTCTTTTTCGGTGAGCCGCTGCCTGGGTGGATGACCGCGAACGGGCCTGCGATCCGGTTCGCTGCCAGAGTGCCGCGCGCCGCTTCAAGGATAGCCGCCGGCACCACAAGCGCGGGCTCGAGCGAAACCGGCGGCAACTCGAGGCGTGGCGCGACCTGCCCAAAAATCCACGCCGCGGCGCTTTCCTTCCAATCCGCAGGCGGAATCGCACGAGCCGAAACGATTTGGAACGGCCGTCGTCGGCCTTCCAACACAGACCCGGCAAGGCACCCGAGAAAATCGATCACAAGATCGGCCCGGCCGAATCCCGGCGCGCCGGGACCCGCCAGCCTCCCGCCGCCCGCCAGCCGCCACAGGCCCGACGAGTCCATGTGCACGCACGCATCCACCAAGCCCGCCATTTGCGCGAGGCGCCCCCGCTCCGGCCGGCCGATCAGCGTGACGCGGGCCTCGGGCCACTTGACCCGAATGGCTCGAAGCGTCGGCAGCGCCTGCACCATGTCTCCGACGGCTCCGGCGTGGATGACCGCGATGTCACTTGCTTTCGGCAATCCAGCCGCCTCCGAGGACCCGGTCGTCGCGGTAGAAGACGGCGGCCTGGCCGGGGGTGACGGCGCGCTGGGGTTCGTCGAACCAGACCTCCGCGCGGCCCGGCCCTGAGGGCCCGTCTGTTCCAGAGGACCCATCCAATCGCGTGACCCACGCCGGCGCCGCCGCATGCTGATAGCGAATCTGGACCTCCGCCCGAATCGGTTCGGCCGGAACGCATTCGTGCCAGACCACGTCCTCCGCCACGAGGCCCGCCCGGTTGAGCGCTTCGGCGGGGCCGACGACGACGGCCGCCATCTCGGGCCGGATGGCGACGACGTAGCGCGGCTCACCCAGTGCGATGCCCAGTCCGCGGCGCTGGCCGATGGTGAAATGGACGATGCCGTCGTGCCGGCCCAGTTCGTTCCCCTCAAGGTCGAGAATCGGCCCGGGGCGCACGAGGTCCGGCCGGCGCTGTCGAATCAGGTCGCCGATGGTGCCGGTGACGAAGCAGATTTCCTGGCTTTCGGGTTTGTCGCGGACTGCCAGGCCGAGGTCCCGCGCGATTTCGCGGACCTCCCCTTTGGTCATTTCACCCAGCGGCAGGCGGACGCGCTCCAGGCGCTCGGGAGGGAGCGGAAAAAGGACGTAGGACTGGTCCTTGTCGCGGTCGAGTCCGCGCTTCAGTCCCGGCGCGCCGGGACCCGCCTCCCATTCGACCCGGGCGTAGTGCCCCGTAGCGACGCAGCGGGCGCCGAGGGCGTCGGCATACTCGAACAGCCGCCCGAACTTCATGTCGCGGTTGCACAGGATGCACGGGTTGGGCGTCCTCCCGCGGCCGTACTCGGCGCAAAAGTGGTCGATCAGCCGCTCGAAGTCCGCCGCAAAGTTCAGCATGTAGAACGGGATGTCCAGTTGGCCGGCGACGCGGCGGGCGTCCGAGGCGTCCTCGGCCGAGCAGCATCGCGGCACCCCCACCCGTCCAGGGGACCCGGCATCCTCGCGGAGGGTCACGCCCGAGCGCATAAAGACGCCGACCGGCGAGTAGCCCTGCTCCTTCAATAGATGAGCCGCGACAGAAGAATCCACGCCGCCCGACATCGCCACCAGAACTTTCTCTTCGCTCATGCCGCGTATTTTAGCCTCGTCCGCCCTGGAGAGGAAGGGCATGGCGGTGCGGGCGGCGCGGCTGATGAACCTGGCAACCAATCGGGGCTTTCGCTATTACCATCGCCGCAAGGGTAAGCGAATGCCCACGTGGCGCGACGTGCGGGCGAAATAGGCCCGCGGCGTGAGGGCTGGGTAGGGGCTGCCTTGCTGCGGCCCGAGGTCCGAGCGGCTGCGGAGCCTTCGTGAGGCGGGACTTGGAGGAGCGCCTTCGCCGCGGCGCTCCGGCCCTGCAATTATCGCCAGTCGAAGTAGTGGAACAGCCCGGGGGCGCGGCGGTGCAACAGGGCCTGATAGAGTTCGTTGGCCTCGGCCGGCGCATGGGGCTGAAGGAGGCCCTTCAGAGGAATCCTGCCCTCGGCCAGCCAGCGCAGCGCCGTGCTGAAGTTGTCGAAAATGCCGACGGGGTTGTAAGGGCCGCGCTCGAGCGGAATTTTCCACTCCCAGCCGCTCCGCAGCGTCACATAGCGATGAAACACCGCATCAAGAATGGCGTGTGCGAACACATCCGTTCGCCGGGCCCAAGGCACGCCGATGAGCACCACCTCGCCTTGGCGCCGAACGACCTTGCAGCCGTCCAGGACGGCCTGCTCGTGGCCGGAGCACTCGGCGACCAGTGCCACGGTGCCCGCGATCGAGGGATCTTCGACGGGCAACCGGTTCATGGTCCACTTGAGGCCGCCCGCCTCGGCCATCGCGCGGCGGTCCGCGTCGGGTTCCGCCGCCAGCACTTCATACCCGCACAATTGCGCCATCTGGGCGCACAGGTAGCCGACCGGTCCGAGCCCCGTGACCGCTACGCGCTCGCCGGGCCTTGCCTTCGTGGTGACCAGTGTGGTCATCGATACGCCCATCAACCGCACCACGCAGGCAACTTGCGGCTCGAGCCCGACCGGCACAGGCATGACACGGTCGGCGCGAAACCTCTGGTACTGGCTGTGCTTGCCCATGGCGAACACCCGGTCGCCCACCGCGATTCCCTCGACCCCTTCGCCAATCTGTCGGACCTCGAACACGGCCGCGTAGCCGGATGTCGCGGGGAACTTCTCGCCGCCGTAGGAGTCGGCCAACTCCGTACCGGGGCTCACGAGAGAGCATAGCGTCGGCCCGGCGACCTCGCCCGCCTCGGGCAAGGGCGTCGGTCCGGCATCAACCAACTCGGCAAAGTGCCTGCGGGTGATCGTCACCTGGAGGTTGTCGTTCACAGTTTGATTCCTTCCTGCTGAGCGACACGACGGACGTGGTTTGCCGCCCGGCGGTAGGTTGGTTCGTCCGGAAGGTGTTCCAGCATCAGGGGCACGTCGCCAGGCAACGCATCCAGTGCCCGAAGCAGAGCGGGGTAGTCCAGTCCGCCCTCTCCGGGGCAGACTTCGTCCAGGTGCAGCGTCAACTTCGTGTCGATGCGGATGTCCTTGGCGTGGCACGACTTGATAAGGGGGCCGAGCGTGTTGACGAAATGGCGGATCAGCCCGGCCGTGTCGTAGTAGCGCCGTGGGCAGTTGACCAGATTGACCGCATCGAAATGCACCGCCGCCGACGGGCGGTCGATCGCCTGGATCAGCCGCTGGTAACTTTCAACCGACTCGGGGAACATCCACGGCATGGTCTCAAGCGTGTAGAAAGTGTGCGTGGGCCGGACCGCATCCAGGATCGAGCGGGTGGTCTGAACGATCTTGTCGAACGTTTCGTCGGTCAGATTTTTGGTGTCCGGCCCGTCCCAGTGCCCCTCGCTGCGTGAGCCGGTAATGTTGACGCAACAGCGCGCGCCGATCCGCTCCGCCAAGTCGAGCATGGCGGTGCACTTGGCCATCGCCGCCGCACGCTCTTTCTCGTCGCTGCTCAGCGGATTCGACCAGGCACCGGTTTCTGCAATCACCACGCCATGCCGGTCCGCCGCCTCGGCATAGGCGCGAACGGTCTTGTCGTCGGCCTCCGGTTTCAGAGGACAATAAGCCGCCGAATAGCCTTCCTTCCGGACGGCGAGGGCCCACTCCTCGGGATCGTCCGCTTTCACAAAGATGGGGCCGCCGAGCAAGATCATGAGTTTTCCCTCCTGCGCAAGTGCCTATCACCGCCCGGGACGGCTACACCGAGGAGCCGCCGCACTCCGTGGCGTGCGGTGGGGCGGACGCTGTTTGCACCGGCCTGTGGGCGGTAGCTGCTCGGGCCTCTCAGTCCTGTTTGAGTTCGGGGCAGCCCACCTTGACGCCGTCGGCGGCCGGGGCGGACTTCAGCGTTCAACCCTCGCCGCCTCGGATGGGGTTCAAGGGTTCCGTGATGTCCGGAATGCCGAGGCTGAACGGGCTGCCGGGGATCGGTGCGGCCCAGCGGACGGCGTTCGCGAGGACCTTGAGGACATTCTCGTCGTAGTAGATCGGGAACGTTTCGTGGCCCGGGCGGAAGTAGAAGACCTTTCCTTTGCCGCGATGCCAACAGCAGCCCGACCGGAAGACCTCGCCGCCCTCGAACCACGAAATGAACACGAGTTCGTCCGGCTGGGGGATGTCGAACAGTTCGCCATACATTTCCGTGTGCGCAAGTTCGAAGTATTCCGGCAGGCCGTCGGCGATGGGGTGACCGGGCCGGACGACCCAGAGGCGTTCCATCTCGGCCGCCTCGCGCCACTTCAGGCCGCACCCCGTGCCCATGAGTTTCTGGAAGATCTTCGAGAAGTGGCCCGAGTGCAGGAGGATGAGGCCCATGCCCTCGAGCACTCTCTTGTGGACGCGGTCGACGATCTTGTCCTCGACCTGGTCGTGAGCCATGTGGGCCCACCACGTCAGAACGTCGGTCTTCTCAAGCACCGCTTCCGTCAGGCCGTGCTCGGGCTGCTCCAGCGTGGCGGTCGCAACGACCTCGATGCCTTGCTGCTTGCCGAGATGGGCGGCAATGGCGCCGTGGATTCCCTGGGGGTAAACTTCGGCAACCTTCTTGTCCGTTTTCTCATGGATGCCTTCATTCCACACGGTGACGCAAATCGGTTTAGACACGGGCTTTTCCTTTCTGTCTATTGTCCTCGAAGGGCGTGATTATGCTGCGTCCCGCGCGTCAGTCAAGACAAATCGGCGGCCTGCAATTCTGTTGTCTTTCGTCTTGCGAGGGACTACCGTGGGGTCCGTTACGAAAATTCGGGCCGCAAGACACAAACAGGGGCAAGCATGCGCGTGCCGATCGGTTTTGCGTTAAGTCTGGGACTTCTGGTAGGAGTTTCCACCATGGGGTGTGAAAAAGGCGGCGCGATCGATGAACCGGAGACCTCTCCAGAGCGGACCAAGGGCATCAGCGATGCCGCATTGCCGCAAGTGACAATCCACACCGAGAGAGGCGAAATCGTTCTGGAACTCACGGAGGACGACGCGCCGAACACGGTGGCGAACTTCATCTACCTTGTAGAGAAAGGCTTTTACGACGGTCTGGCGTTCCATCGGGTAATCCCGAACTTCATGATTCAGGGCGGCTGTCCGCACGGCGACGGTCGCGGCGGGCCCGGCTACATGATTGCCGATGAGATCAGCCCGCGGTTGCGGCACGAGCGCGGGATGATTTCAATGGCCAACGCCGGGCCGGACACGGGCGGCAGCCAGTTCTTCATCACGCACGTCCCCTGTCCGCACCTGGACGGCAAACACACGGTCTTCGGCCGCGTCATCGCCGGGATGGATGTGGTGGACACCATCGAGAAGGGCGACAGGATTCTCAAGGTGACGGTGGACCGGAAGCGCGGCCACGTCTATAAGCGAAGAGCCGTGAACCGGTAGAATCGCCCGGCGTGGCAGGCTCTCTGCCCGATGGCCCACCCGAAGGCTTGCGGCCCGCGCCCGCGGGGCGCTATAATACGGCCCGGTTTGGGGACCGGGCCGGGACGATGATCTACACGATGCTGGGTTTTATGGTCGCGGCGGCTCAGGGCTTCGGCTCGCCCTTGGGCGCGTTCTTACAGCACAGGACGCGCGTCGCGTAGTCGGCGCAGATCATCTTGTCGCCCTCGTACAGGCCGGCCAGGACCGTATAGAGGCCCACAGCGGCCTTTGGGTCCACAGCTACCATGAAGGTGCACTCGGTTTCGGCGTCCGGCTCGAGCGTCACCTTTTGCGCCGCAGGCTGGGCGGTGACGAGGTCCGGCAAGCACACCCGAACCGTGCCGGTCAGCTTCGCCTTCGTGATGTTGCGGACCCGGAACCGGAGGGTGATCCGGCCGCCGGGGGCGACGACGCGCTTCCGCAGGACCTCGCGGACGAAGAACGCCTTGGCCTTGCCGGTCGGCTGGGCATAGACCTCCACCGCACGCAGCGTCGACAGCTTGGGAATCCACTCCAGGTTCTCGAACAGGCAGCTGTTGACCATGTGGATCAGCACGCGCACGCGGTCGGTGGTGACAGGGGCGAACTGGTGGTCGTAGACGTCACGGTAGTAGTTGCCACGCACTTGGTCGACCGTCTTCCACTGCCCGCCCACGAAGGCCTGCACGTCGTAGTCCCGCAGCGTCCGCTCCCACGCGCCGTAATCGTGGTACACGCGCACCCGTGACACGGCCGCCGGCCGGGGGAGCTTGACCTCGAGCCAGTCCGGCCACTTGTCCTTGCCGCCGTCGTCCTCGTCCCAGCCGCGATTTCGGCCGTTGTAGGCCTGGGCGCTCGTATAGCACGTCGCATCGCCGCTGATAGCGGCCTTGGGCCCCAGGGGCGGCAGCGCCCTTGCGCCGCCGTTGTCGGGCTTGGGCTTTTCGACGGAAGACGCCGCCGCCGTCGCACCCAGCGTGGTGACGGCGAGGTTCGGCTGGACCAGCAGGCCGTCGTAGCCCGGGGCGATGGCGTGGTCGGGGCCGACCTGCATATAGGTGGGGTCGCCGCTGATCGTCACGCGGAATCGCCCGTCCTTCGGCCGAACCTTCCGGCGGTTGCCCATCAGGTCGGTCAGGACGACCTCCGTCGCGTCGGTCAGCACCTCCAGGCCGTCGGGCTCGTTTCCGGTGAAGGCGACGGCGACCGTCCGCGTCTTGTCCCGGTAGAGCTGGAAGTGGTGCCCGTTGCCGGGAAGCGGGAGTTCCCGGACGAACGCTGCGTCGCGCAGGCACTCGTTCATGACCTGAAGCGAGATGGCCGCGGACGTCGGCTCGGTCCGCCGCATGAGATAGAAGTCGTTATACCCGTGCTCGACGAGATAGAACACGTAGACGCGGTCGCGGGGAATCCCCATGCCTTCGGCGTTGAGGAGCATGTGGGCCAGATCGGAGGCATGGCTCTCGCGCCGCGCGTTGAAGCGGTCGTAGATATAGGTGTTGAAGCCCCACCCGCGGTGCCGCGCGGACTCCGTCATCCAGAGCCCCTGGCGGAGATCGGCCTTGAAGTCCCGCATGACCTGCCACCACTGCTCGATCTCCGCGCGGTAAGCCTCCCGGAATCCCAGGGCGGTGTACGGATGGAAGGAGACCCCGTCGAAGAACTCCCCGCCGCCGAGCTCGTAAAGATTGCGCAACCAGTTGTACTTGGACAGCCCGCACAGGCTGCCGCCAAGGAAGTTTGCCTTCGGGTCGCCCGCCTTGACGGCCGGGTACTGGCCCTTCAGGAAATCTTCGATATATCGCTCCTGCGGCATGCTGAGGTCCGGCTCGTTGATGGGTTCCCAGGCGTGGATGCCGCATTGGGCCGCCTGCCTCGCCCAGTCGCGCGGCCAGCGCCGGCGGGCCTCGTCGATCTTGGCCTTTCGCTCGGTCGCGTCGGGGTACTTCTTCTGGAAGAACTCCTCTAGGGCCTTCTCGTTGGGGCTTCCGCTCATCAGGAAGACGATGTTCTTCACCGTGCCCTGCCGCGCGATCTTCAGGTAGCTCTCCAGATCCTTCCGGTAATTGTCCCAGTTGATCTCGCCGTTGGGGTCGCGGTGACGGACCCAGATCTCTGTGAGCGAAGGCGTGCAGCGGAACCCGCGCATGCCGAGGATATTGGCCCAGAGAAGCTCCTCGTCGACGCCGGACCGGTCTCGCAGTGCCGGCACCTCCAGCCGGAGGCGTGCGAAGGAAAACTCGTGCGTCCTCCGCGCGACCTTCTTGCCGTCAGCCCGCGCCAGGACCAGTCCGGCGCGGAAGTACCCCATCGCCTCCGGCGTCAGATCGACCGCCAGCGACTCGGGCGCGCCGGCCTTAATCGTGAAGTCCGTCTCGCCCGAACCGGCCGGAACCTGACGGTGGTCCTCCAGCGTCCATTGCAGGCGGTACCTGCCCGGCACGAGATAGTCAGGGGCGAAATCGAGGTGATACAGGACGCGCTCGTTCTCGCAGAACATACCCCTGGTCTTGCCCGCCCGGACGGTATAGTACGGCGCGGGCTCGGTGGCCTTGGCCTTGTCCGCAGGCCGGATGACGAGTGTCAGCGGGGCGCCCTTCTTCGCGTCGCTCAGCGCCCAGAAGCCGCGCTTGGACTTGAGCGAGACGTTGACGTGCGGATCCCCCCGGCCGATCGCGGAGTGCGACACGCCGGTGATGCCCCGCAGCTCCATCACGACGCCGTTGCGGCAGGTGACGTCCACGTCGGGCCAGTAGTGGCCAAGATGGCCATAGGAGGAGAAGATGTGCGGGCCGCAGATGCGCCGCGTCGGCAGGGCGTCTTCGACGCTGTTGCGGACGTTGCGGACGGCGACAGCATCGTCGCCGAACACGCCGTAGAGGTTGAAGGCCGGCGACGGGTTCGTCTTGCCCGGCCCCTCCTGCAGGCCTTGCGGGATGATGCTCACTCGATCGGGCTGGAAGTGAAGGGTGATCCCCAGCAGCCCCCGCTCGCCGAGGCCCGGGTCGTCGCCCTTCGGCCTCTCGCGGGGCTCGCCTTCCCAGAGGGTGATCCGGTCACCCTTTTCCAACTGGATGTCCCCCAGCCGCTTGTCCGAACGGCCCAGGCTCAACACCAGATTCTTGATGATCTCGTTCTTTCGCGCCGTAATCCGCACGCGGCCGTCGGGGTAGACCTTCGCCTCGTACGTGTCGGCTGTGACCTTGTAGAGAGGCAGGTCCTCATCCAACAGCTCCATGACGGCCCTGTCGCCCTTCTCGATCGTCACACCCCTTCCCGTCGCGTGCGAAACGGGCAGCAGCGCCAGGAGGATCGGTATCAGGCTCGCGGCGCGTGGAATAGCCATAGGGTCTCCTTCCATCTCGTCGGCAAATGGGAACCAGCATTTCTAAAATTGAGACAGCCGTAGCGACTCGCGGTACTGCAACGGTCTCAACTTGAGTCTTCCGGATGAAGTAACACGTCGCCCGTTTGCAACGAAGACGCTTATAATTGGGGCAGGTTCTATCGTCAAACCATAACAGGACTGGCTGGTTCGGGGCCAGGTCTTGGCCTGCGTCTTGCAACGTAGGCCGGCATGCGACAACGCACGAGCACGGATGCGGAAATGAAGGCGATTCTGGTTGCGGCCTTGCGCGGGGAACTCACCGAGGACGAGGCGGAGCGGCTGGACCAGCAGGCCGTCGTAGCCCGGCGCGGTTGCTGGAGGGCGCGCTTCGGCCGCCTGCCCGCCAAGATTTGGCAGCCGGGGCCGGACGCACGATTGCACGGGCCTCTGATGACCCTTTCCGCGTGGCCGTCTCAGGGCCGTCGGCTTTCGCCCTGAAGCGTGATGCCGCCAAGCCCGAGTCATACGCAATTCATTACGCTGCGGTCCCCTGCGGCGCGTGAAGAGACGAACGCCTTGACGGCCGGCCGAAATGACCCCTGCTCAACGCCGCCGCGAGATCGCCGCTATCCGCGCCGCCGAAAAGAAACCCGAAAGGAAACCGGCGAAACCGAAGAACCCGTCGTCAAGGGAACGGATGGGTCTGCTCTTGTTCAGTAGTCGACGGCACGCCGAGTGAAGGGGAAATAATCGCTCGATGCGCCCTTGTAATTCGGGGGTCGATGACTAGGATTCGGGTTCAGCACAGGACAGGAGCCGCAAGTGTCCCAGGAATTCCGCACCGAGGACTGGCAGAGTTACCGCATGAATTATTGCGAGCCGCACCGGCAGCTCGAGCCGGCCGAGCAGGAAATCGCTGCCGTCGACGAGGCGTTGGAAGCCCTGCAGAGGGAGGGTATCCTGCCCCACACCGACTACGACCGCGAGAAGTTCCTAGCCCACCGGGCCGCGGTGGCCGAGCAGTTTGAGATCCCTTGGACAGGGATATCGCCGCGGGTACAGCGGCTGATCTGGGCGATCAATGCCATCCGCCGGCCGGCTAACATGATCGCCGCGGGCGTGTTCTGCGGAAATACGTTCATCTCCAACGCCGGCGCGGCGGTGGGCCCCGGCGCGTGCTACCAGGCTAAGCAATGCCTGGGCGTGGAGATCAAGCCGGCCGAGGCCGAACGGGCCGAGCGAAACGTCCGGCGGATCGACCCGACGGGCACCGCTCGCGTGGTCGCCGCCGATGCTATCGACGTCGCCCGGGACTTCCCCGAGCCGATCGACCTGCTGTATCTCGACGCTGACGGCGACAAGGAACGCGGTAAAGGCATCTACCTGGATATTCTGCGGGCCTGCTATGACCGCCTGCCGGTGGGTGCGATCGTCCTGGCCCACAACAGCGTCAACGCAGCCAAGCGGCTGGAACGTTACCTTGCCTTTGTTCGCGACGAAGCCAACTTCCGGGCCTCGGTCAACGTGGTGCTGGACCCGGAGGGCCTGGAAGTCTCGGTCACCTAGCCTCGCGACGCTTGTCCGGCGCGGGAGGTGAGGCCAACCTATGCCTGACGACATCATTCTGCTTGCCGACGGTGGCGGCGGCGAACGCATGATGAACCTGGTGCGCCGTGAGATCCTCGCGCGATTCGCTCCGGCGGGCCGCGGGGAACTGGCGCGCCTGGCCGATGCGGCGCGCCTCGAAGCGCCCGGCGCACCAATTGCCTTTACGACCGATTCATACGTGGTGCAGCCATTGGAGTTTCCCGGCGGGGACATCGGCCGGCTGGCAGTGGCCGGCACGGTCAACGACCTGGCGTGTGCGGCGGCGCGGCCGGTTGCGCTGGCGCTCGCGCTGATTCTTGAAGAAGGGCTGCCGCTGGCGACACTGCGCAAGATGCTGGACTCGGCGGCCCGCACGGCGCGCGAGGCGGGCGCCGAAGTCGTCTGCGGCGACACGAAAGTGGTCGAGCGCGGAAGCGCCGACGGCATGTTCATCAACACGGCGGGCATCGGTGTCATCGAGGATGGGCGAGCTCTGGGGCCCGAAGCCATCCAACGCGGCGACCGGGTCCTGGTGTCCGGCACGCTGGGCGACCACGGCATCGCGGTGATGAGCCGGCGAGAAGGGCTTGCGTTTGAATCGTCGGTTAGGAGCGACGTGGCGCCGCTCTGGGGCCTTGCCGAGGCAGTGCTTGCGGCCTGCCCGGGGCTTCGGGCGCTGAAGGATCCGACGCGCGGGGGCCTTGCGGCGGCGGTTAACGAGTTGGCCGAAGCGGCAGGCATCGGCATGAGGCTCGAAGAGTCGAGCATCCCCGTGCGGCCGGCGGTCGCCGGCGCGTGCGAAGTGCTCGGGCTCGACGTGCTGAACGTGGCGAACGAGGGCAAGTTCGTCGCGGTCGTCGCGCCGGGGGAAGCGGAGGCGGCGCTTGCGGCGATGTGGGACCACGCGCTGGGCCGCGAGGCTGCCCTCATCGGCGAAGTGACCGAGGCGCCGACGGCCGGCGCGCGGGTGGTGCTTCGGACGCGGATCGGCGGTGAGCGCGTGCTGGAGATGCCCTACGGCGAAGACCTGCCGCGCATCTGCTGAAGCGGTTCGCGCACGACCCGAGAGAAGGCGAGCCGCTCGGGCATCAGTGCATCATCATGTGCTGGACGGCCTTGTCGGCGTCGTCGAATTGTTCCTCTCCGACTTTCGCTTTGAACGCTTCGCGGGCCGCCTCCGGAGCCACCTCGGAGGCCGCGACCCCCGGCTGGCCGACGCGAAGCGTCATTTCCTGAAGCGCCGCCGCCCAGCGAAACAGGTAATACGCCGCCCGCTCCGCCGTCTGGCCCGGGGGAACGAGGCTCCCCGCGTGGATCCGCCAGGCGCCTCCCCCCTCCGCAAGGTGCAGGGGCAGGCGGGCATGCGGCAAATAGCCGAACGCGATGGCGCCCGTCCGGACCACCGTCACCCGCGCCGGCCACGTGTCCTCGCGCGGGAAAAGGACGACGCGCGCCTGCGGCGAGGCCTCAAACGCCTGCCACGCCTCCGGGCCGTAGGCTCGGACAACGGCATCGTGGAACGCGTGGGCGGCGTGGACGGCGTCGAAGACCGCCAGCGCCAGGACCAGTTCGTCCTCCGAGCCGACGAAACAGGAAAGGTATCGCGATTTGTCGCCGAAAGCGAGCGACTGGTGCCACTTGACGAGCGCCGCCCGCGGCGCCTCCGGCTCGTAGGCTTCGCCCGCAGCCGGCGCGCGCGTGTTCTCGCATCCCCCCGTGACCATCGCCACGCAGATCACCAGTGCGGCAACGCTCAGGCAATCGCGCATCGTTTCGCTCCTTAAAAAAGGGTCCCGCGGCCGGGGCTGGCGGCTTGAACGCACCCTCCTCTCGCCAATTGGACGCACGCCGCGACAAATGGTTCCGTTTTCCGCTTGGACTCCTGCGAACCTGACCCTAAAATCGCTCCGGCTGCAATCCTGGAAGGGACCTGCACGATGGCAAAAAAGGCCAAGCGCATCGGCGTCCTGACGGGCGGCGGGGATTGTCCGGGTCTGAACGCCGTCATCCGCGCCATCGCCAAGACCCTCATGCACGAGCACGGCGCGGAGATCGTCGGATTCCTGGACGGCTACGACGGGCTGGTCCTCGACCGCACCCAGCGGCTCGACTGGCAGGCCGTCTCGAACATCCTGACCCTCGGCGGGACAATCCTCGGGACGAGCAACACGGCAAATCCGTTCGAGTGGCACGAGGTGGTTGACGGCGAGGTGCGCACCACGAATCGGAGCGAAGACGCCCTGGCGGTGTTCGCGCGGCACCGTCTTGACGGCCTCGTGGTCATCGGCGGCGACGGGTCGATGAGCATCGCGGGCCGTCTTGCCCAGGCCGGGATGCCCATCGTCGGCGTCCCCAAAACCATCGACAACGACGTCCGTGGAACGGAACGGACGTTCGGCTTCCAGAGCGCCGTGAACGTGGCGACCGAGGCCCTGGACCGCCTCCACACCACCGCCAGCGCCCATCACCGGGTCATGGTGGCCGAGGTCATGGGCCGATACGCCGGTTGGCTGGCCCTTCACGCCGGCATCGCCAGCGGGTCCGACGTGATCCTCATCCCCGAGATACCGTTCAAGTGGGAACCCGTCTTCGACGTGTGCCGCAAGCGGGACGGGCGCGGCAAACGATTCACCATCGTCTGCGCGGCGGAAGGCGGCCGGGCAGAAGGCGGCGAGATGGTTGTCCGCCGATATGTCGAAGGCAGCCCCGACCCGGTTCGCCTCGGCGGCATCGGACGCCTCGTCTCGACCACCATCGAGCAGGCAACCGGAATTGTCTCGCGCGCAACGATCCTCGGCTACGTTCAGCGCGGCGGGACGCCGTGCCCCTTCGACCGGGTCTTTGCCACCAGTCTCGGCTTCAAGGCGGCCGAGTTGGTGGCCGAGGGACGATGGGGGCGCATGGCGTCGTGGCAGAAGGGTCGCCTCACGGACGTGCCGATCGAGGAGGCCGCCGCCGGCCCGCGCCTCGTGCCGCCGGACGATTCCCTCATTGCCGTCGCCAAATCAGTCGGCACCAGTTTCGGTGTGTAAACCCCTGTTTGCCTCGCGTGCGGCGCCGCTTACGCAGGGGCGAGGTTACGGTGCGGGCTTCGCCTTCCCGGTTCGAAAGTGGAACGTCGCGGCCGCCTGATCGTGCGCGCTAATCGCACGAACCGTCCACCGGCACCACGTCTCTGGTTTCAGCCCCTCCGTTTGCCGCACCGCTCCGGTCATGATGACGCCGGGCGGAGGGTTCCAGGGGTCAAGTTCCCTCGGACTCGTATTGTGCAGGCCGCTGGCCCTCGCAATCGGCTTTTCCCCGGCTTCCGCCTCCGACGAGTCCGGCCCGCCGCATATTTCGGTCAGGATGAACGAGACGGACGTCGGGACCGCGACCTCGTTCGGAAGTTGCCACCGAAACGTCGGGTGCAAACTTGCTTCTTGCGCCCCGTCGAGGGGTCGAAGGGCGATGATTCGCGGCGGCTCCGAAGGCTCGTCGCCGTTGCTCCTCGGTAAAGCCTGAGGCTCCGGCTCTTCGCCACAGCCCGCCGCCAAGGACGCGCCGACAACCACTGCCGTCAGCAAGCCTATCCATCCCGTCGGTCGTCTGCCTGTCAGGGGCATTCTTCGAATCATGGTTTCCTTTCCGAAAGCGAAATCCCTGGAGGGATAGTCCAATCGGCGAATCGCTCCTGCCGGACAATTCGCCGATACCGCGTGTCGCGCTCGAGCGGCTCGCAACCGGCGGCATGGATAAGGTATCGCAGTTGATCCGGCGCGAGCGCCTCCGGCGTGCGCGCGCCGGCGGCGTGCGTAATCTCCTCCCGCACCACCGTGCCGTCAATGTCATCGGCGCCGAACCGAAGGGCGACTTGAGCCAAATCCGGCGTCAGCATGATCCAGAATGCCTTGATGTGCTCGACATTATCCAACACCAGCCGCGCGACGGCCATCGTCTTGAGGTCATCGTAAGCGGTGGGTCCGGGAAGGTCCGAGAGGGCTGTGCCCTCAGGGTGAAACGGGAGCGGGATGAACGCCTGAAACCGGCCCGCCTGCTCATCGCCGTTTGCTCTCAGGCTCTCTTCCTGGAGGTCACGAAGCGCCAGCAGGTGATCCACGCGATGCTCAGGTCCTTCGATGTGGCCGTAAAGCATCGTGGCGTTGGTCGCCAGGCCCGCCCGGTGGGCCCGGCGGTGGACGTCGAGCCACTCGGCGCCGCTGATCTTGCGGGGGCAGATGCGGCGGCGGACGCCCGGATCGAAGATCTCCGCCCCGCCGCCCGGTAGACCCGTCAGGCCCGCTTCCTTCAACCGCTCAAGGACCGTGCGAACCGCGAGCCCCGCCCGGCGGGCCGCATACTCAACTTCCACCGCCGTCAGCGCCTGAATGCACACGGCCGGAAACGCCTCGCGCAAGCCCCCCACCAGCGCCAGGTAATAATCGAGGTCCACCTCCGGGTGCAGGCCGCCGACGGCGTGGACCTCCGTCGCGCCCGCTTTGACATCCGGCGCCGCCTGCTCAATCACCTTTTCGGGCGTGAGGAGGTAGCCTTCCGAATCGTCGGGCTCTCTCGCAAACGCGCAGAAGCGGCAGCGGTTGATGCAGACGTTGGTGTAATTGACGTGCGCGTTGACGATGTAATAGGCGATGCGGCCGTGGCGCCGCTGCCGCGCGCAGTCGGCCAGGCGACCGAGCGCCGCAAGGTCGCCGGAGGCATAAAGCGCGAGCGCGTCATCGCGGCTCAACCGCTCGCCCGCCTCCACTTTCGCCTCGATGCGCGCAAGGTCCACGGCCACGGTCGAACGATGCCTCATCCGAGCCCGGAGTCCAGAATGACTCCCGCCATCCACACGATACCTACGAGCGCGTTCAAATGGAAGACCGCCGCCGTCACCCCGTCGCCCCGCGCGCGGCGAACCGCAAGGTGCTGGATCAGAATCAGAATCGCAACCAGACCCAGCGCCCACGAACTCCATCGGCCCAGAACGCCCGCCCGCACCTCTCCATCGCTCATAAGCACCTTTTCGAAAACATCCATGCCGATCACGCCGCCCAGAAGAAGCCAGGCGAGCACGTGGCACTCGAGCGCGGTCCGAAGCGCTGTGGCACGACCGAAGCGCGCCGGGACACTCCTCAGCCCTTCGCGCCGGTCGAACGCGATGTCGCGAATCGCGTAAAGAATGTCGAAGCCCGCCGTCCAGAACACAACCGCCAGACCGAGCACAAGCGGTGTCCAGACAAGAGACCCGCGAAGTGCGATCCACGCCCCAACCGGCGCAAGACCCAGGCACGCGCCCAGAATCCAGTGCGAGAGAACCGTGAACCGTTTCGTGTAAGGATAAAAGAGCAAGAGTGCCAGGAACCCCGGCGCCAGAAGCCCCGGCCAAAGGTTTCCGCTGAGGAACCAGAATCCCCACGCGCAGGCGAGAAACACACCGCCGCTCACCAGCGCGAGCGCCAGCGCCGTCCCGCGCCGGAGCCGCCCGGCTGGAATCGGCCACTCGGCCGTCCGCGGATTCCGCGCATCAAGCCGCGCGTCGGCCACGCGGTTCATCCCCATCGCCGCCGTCCGCGCCGTCACCATACACGCCACCAGAAGCGCAAGCGCCCACGGCCGTGGACAGGGCGGCTCGGCAAGAAAAGCCGCACCCAGCGCAAACGGGAGCGCAAACAAGGTGTGGAAAAAGCGGATCGTGCGGCCGAATTCAAGCAGTTCGTGCGCCAGCCTGCATCGCATCCCAGGGCTATGCCTCTCGTTCCAATAAGGGCCACCGGACCTTCAGACCGTGCTCGATTCCGAGCCGCGCGAGCACTTTCGCCACTACGAAATCCACGAGGTCCGCGACCGACTGCGGGCGGTGATAGAAGCCGGGCATCGCCGGCACGACGTGGGCGCCGGCGGCCGCCAGGCGGGCCAGATTCTCAAAATCAATCCGCGTCATCGGGGTCTCGCGCGGCACGAGGACGAGCGGCCGGCCTTCCTTCAGCGCCACCGCGCCGGCCCGCTGAAGGAGGTTGCCCGACAACCCGTGCGCGAGCGCCGCCGCCGTGTTCATCGAGCATGGGATGATGACAACGGCTTCGGCCTCGAACGAGCCGCTCGCCGGCGGCGCGCGGAGTTGCTCAGCGGGCGTGTAGGTCAAGTGCGCCAGCACCTTTTCCGGCCAAAGGGTTGAAAAATCCGGCTCATCTGTTGAACCGCCCAGACCCGCCTCGTCCGCCAGAACCAGCCGCCCCGCAGCCGAAACAATCAGCCACACGTCGCGCCCCGCTCGGACCGCCTGCTCGACGAATCGGACGGCATACGGGGTGCCTGAAGCGCCGGTGACGCCCACGATGAGCCGACCCTCACTCATGCTCCGGGCCCCTCAACTGCGCCTGGACGTAGGCAAGCCTCGTGTCAACAAGATCGGCGAAGACGGCCACGTAAGGGTCGCCCGGGTTGGCCGCTTTGCGTTGCGTCAGGTCCCGCTGGACGTCCAGCAGATGCGCCCGCGCGCGCCGCCACGCCCCCGGCGCCTTAGCCGCCCGTTCAATGAGATCATCCGCCGCCGCCAGATGGGCTCGCATCGCCCCGTCGGTTCCCGCATACGAAGCCGCCACCTCTTCCAGGAGTTCCAGGCGCCGGTTCGGGTCGGCCTCGAAGCGGGCGAGTTCGCATGCGATGTTGTCGGCCAGCGTCCCCTCGGGGTCCACCTCCTTCGCCTCAAGCAGCGCCGCACGGTACTTATTGGTCCCCTCATAGGCCAGGGCCTGGAAGTACCGCGCCAGCGCCCGGCTGCCGTTCTCGGTTCGGCAGCGGTTCTCGCGAAGCAAGGCAAAGCGCAACAGCGTCTGCCGGCGAATCGCCTGGAGATGCCGGGCCGTTTCCCTCGCCCGCAGCCTCTCGCCGATGGTGAACACGTCCCTCAGGACACTGAAGTCGGCCAGGGGGTCCTCTTCGGGCACGTCGAGATCACGGGTTCGCTCGAGCGCTTCGCGGTAAAGGCGGCGGGCGTCGTCGAAAAGTCCCCGCGCCGCAGCGGCGTCGGCCAGATGCACCCGGGCCTCCTCCGCCCACAGACTTTCGGGGTAACGCTCCAGAACCTGGCGCCAGAGGCGCTCGGGCTTCGGGGCGTCGGGCGGCACATCCTCGCCGCGCGCCTGGCGCGCCTCCAAACTTTTCGCAAGCCGCGCACGCACCACCCCGCCACGTGGACTACTCGGGTAACGGTCGATGAAATCCTGATATGCTTCAATCCACTGGATCGTCCCTGTGGAGGTCGGCTCCGGCAGCAGCCGATAGCGAATCTCGTCCAGGCCGACGAACGCCAGCAGGGCGAGCACGGGGCCCGCCGTCAGCACGGCGAGCAGCGCCCCGGGCCAGCGGACGTGCCAGCGGTCCGCCCAGCCGACGGCCACCACGAGCGCCGCCGCACCGGCCGCCGTCGCCACGGCCGTCACCGGCACCAGATACACCATGCCGCGAAGCGTCGGCGCCAGCGCCTCGGTGGTGCTGCGGGCCGTCTCGACGAACCAGTAAACGGCCACGGGAACCAGGCCCAGAAGAACGCTTGCCAACTTGCTCCCCAGCCGTAACGTCTGCCCCGCTGCAATCCAAACGCCCAAACCCAGCGCGCCGGCAAAAACGGCCGTCGGAACCATAAGGGTCGCCGGCGACGCCCCGGCACGGCTCGGGCCAACCAGCGCAATGACCAGCACCAGCAGCCACCCTCCGCGCTTCCCATACATCACGGCCGTCAGGATCGGCGCGACCGCCAGCATCGCCAGAAAAGCGCCGATGAGAAAGCCGTAAACCGGTCGGTCAACCATCGAGACGGGCCAGGTCGCCCACGCGCCCAAATCCAGCATCGGCCGAACCAGCAGGTCCGGCGAACCCGTCACCAGCGCCCGCAACGTCCAGGCCAGCCCACCCGTCACGAGCAGCATCAGGCCCAGATACACGTTGGCTTCGGGCATATAGGCCCGTCCACAGCGGGCGCACGTCTCGTCGCCCACGTCGCTCTCGTAGAAAAAACACTTGGCACAGTGCATAGGGGGGTTCCTGCCTCAGCGTGACTTTCGGCCGACAAACAGGGCGCAAATGCCGCCCGGCAGCGGCTCGGTCCTCACCCCTTCAAGGCCCGCGGCCCGCATTGCCTCAACCACCGCCTCGGCCGAGCCGAAAGCGTCCACCGACTCGACCAGGTAGCGGTAACCGCCGCGATCCCGCCCTGAAATCCACCTGCCCAGCCTAGGAAGTATGCGGCGAAAGTAAAGCCCAAAGGCCGCCGCGAGCAGTCCGGACCCGCGCGGCTGGTGGAACTCAAGCACCACGACACGCCCTCCGGGCCGCACGACGCGGACCATCTCGGCCAGCCCCCGCCGCATGTCCGCCAGGTTTCGCAGGCCGAACGTGCAGACGCACGCGTCCACCGACCTATCCCCGAGCGGCAACCGAATGGCGTCCGCCTCCAGAAGCGCGGCTCGCCGCGCAAGGCCCGCCTTCGCGAGTTTCGCGCGGGCCCGAAGCAGCATCGGCCGGGAAAAATCACACGCGACGACGCGTCCCCGCCGGCTCGCACGCTTCAACAGGGCCACTGCCTGGTCGCCCGTCCCGGCGCACAGGTCGAGGACCGTGCCTTCTGTGGCGTGACCGCACGCCCTTGCCGCCCGAGCGCGCCAGCGGTGGTCGAGGCCCCCCGAGAGAACGTGGTTCGCCAGGTCGTATCGCCGCGCGACCGCCGCGAACATATCCTGCACATATCGGGCGCGGTCGGCGTCGCGCTCACTCGAGGCCATATTCTTTCCACCGGCGGGTGACGCGCGCCGCCGTGTCGGCATCGCTCCTCAAAGGTTGGGGCCAGGGCTGTCCGCCCGCTTCCTCGGGGAGTTTGCGCGTTGCGTCGATGCCGAGTTTTCCCGCCGCGCCGCTTTTCGGCGCTGCATGGTCCAGGACGTCGGCCGGACCGGTCGTAAGGATGGCATCGCGCTTCGGGTCGGCCTCGGCCCCGACGCGCCACAAGACCTCTTCCGGATTCTGGACGTTCACGTCCGCGTCCACGACCACCAGAAACTTCGTGTACATCATCTGCCCCAGGCCCCACAGCGCATGCATCACCTTGTGCGCCTGATGCGGGTGCGTCTTTCGGATCGAGACAAACGCCCAGTTGTGAAAGACGCCGAACAGCGGCAGATTCAGGTCCACCACCTCCGGCACGAAGGTCCGGATGACCGGCAGGAAGAGCCGCTCGGTCGTCTTCGCCAGGTAACAGTCCTCCTTGGGGAAGCGGCCGACAACCGTCGTCGGATAGATGGCGTCCGCGCGGTGCGTGATGGCCGTCACGCGCATCACGGGATACTCCTCAGGCGGCGTGTAATAACCGGTGTGGTCCCCGAACGGCCCCTCCAGGGCGCGCTCCTCAAAGTCAACAGTGCCTTCGATAACGATCTCGGCGTCCGCGGGCACCTCAAGCGGGACCGTTCTGCACGGCACAAGTCGCACCGCTTCGCCGCGAAGGAAGCCCGCAAAAACGAGTTCATCCATCCCGTAAGGCAGCGGGGCGGTGGCGGCATACGTCAGGACCGGGTCGCCGCCGAGGGCGACCGCGACCGGCATGCCCGGCGCGTCGCGGCCGTGCTCGGCCCACGCCCGGAAGTTGCGCGCCCCGTCGTGATCGCGGTGCCAATGCATCCCCAGACGCCGAGGGCCGAACACCTGGAGCCGATACATCCCCACGTTGCGATTTTTGCCGTCCGGGCCGGTCGTATAGACCTGGGCCAGGGTGATGTAGCGCCCGCCGTCCCCCGGCCAGCACTTGAGGATCGGGAGCCGCCCGATATCCGCGTTGTCCGTGTGGACGACTTCCTGGGAGGGAGCGGAGCGGACGACCTTCGGTCGGAGACCAGTGAGTTTCAGCAGGCGTGGTGCGGCTTTGATTGTTGCGCCCAATCCGCCCGCAAGGCGTGGCCGCAACAGCCCCGCCACCCGGCCGGCGACGTCCTCAACGCTCTCGGCGCCCAGCGCCCAGGCCATCCGCCCCATCGACGCAAATGCGCCGAGGAGGACGGGCATCGTGTGTCCGGCTACGTTTTCAAAGAGCGCCGCCGGGCCGGCGGCGGCGACGAGGCGGCTTGCAATCTCGGCGATCTCCAGGTCCGCCGAGACTTCGGCCGTGACGCGGCGCAACTGGCCCGCCGCTTCCAGCCGCGCAATGAAAGTCCGGAGGTCCTGACCGGCCATTCAGGGCTCCACGCTCCCGCGGCGCCGGGCGGGTGACGGAGGCGGCCGCTCGATCTTCGGCGGCTTCTCGCCAAGTTGCGCCAGCAGTTGCACCAGCAGATTGCGCCGTATGAACACGTCATACGCCAGTTCGTGTGGCAGGACGTAGCGGATTTCGGGACCCGGCGGGACGTACTGTGTGTCCACGATGCGGCCTGTGTAATGCATCAGCGGAATCTTGCCCTGGTCCAGCATTCGCGTCCAGACCTTCGACCCCAGGCTGACCGACAGGTCCACGCCGAGCGTGTAGCGAATCGTCCCGTCGGCGCGGGTTGCGCCGAAGATAAAAATATCGTACGACTTGCCGTCGAAGATCATCCGGTTCTGCGTGGTTCCGTCCGCCTCGTGCTCGAAGACGTTGCTCATCCGGTTAAAATGGTAGGTGGTCAGTTTCAGACCTGGAAAGAGGCTCGTGACGTAGTCCGGCGCGGACGGCCCTTTCAAGAGGCCGTCGGTCAGCACCGTTTCCCCTTCGCCGACCGGATACGTCCCCTCCTCGAGGCGCCGGGTCATCGTCTCACGGTGCGTAAATCGGCCGGACGCTTCCATCCCTGGGAACGTCTGGTCGACGAACGGTCGCAGGTTGTCGCGCATCTCCAGGTCCAGCGCCTCATACGAAAGCGACAGGACGGGCGCCTCGCCCTTGAAATCCAATGCCAACTCGCCCGCCACCGTGCCGTCGTTCAACTTGCACTGGAAGCGCGGCATAATGAACCGGCTCCCGTCCAGCCGACACGCTGCCGCCAGGTCCAGGAATTCATAGGTCGTCTTCCAGTCCGGAATCGTCAGGGTGACATGACCGAGTTCGATGTCGCCGGAGACGTGCGCGCGGCTAAGCAGGCGACGGAGGCGATTCGCCAGCCGGGCCGGGACCTCGTCCACCGGTCTCTGGGCTGCGGCCCCTTCGCGCGGCGCGCCCGCCCATGCCGCCAGCCGTTCACTCGTCTCCTTGACCAGCGTCTGCACCTCCTCCAGGGCAATCGTTTCGCCGCGGACGAAGACCGAACCCCTCGGCGCATCGGCGGGGTCCGTCACATACACGACCAGCGTCACGTCGGAGCGCCCGGCCCCCAGGCGCAGCCCTTCACTGGCCAGCCGCCCCCCGTCGTAGGAAACCGGCCCATCCAGCCGCACACGCTTGCCGAGCCACTCTAAGCCCGCCTCGTCGAAGGCCAACTCCGCCCGCTCGACCGACGAGCCGAACACATCGCCGGCAACCCGGACGTCGAAGGTCACCCCGCCGGTCGGTTTCAGAGACGCCACCTGCGCCGGGGAAAGCGCCGCCAACGTCGCCATGTCGGGCGCCCGACCCCTGACCTCCAGCGACCAGGCCGCCGGCGCCGACAGGCTCAGCAGACGCGGATCGTCGAACAGCAGCCGCCCCGTCACCGATGCCGTCGCGTCCGCCAGGCACATCCGGCAATCCTCGAGGATGACCTCGCCCGGCACCTGGCCGAAGCGAACATCGAGCGCCAACGTGGCGGTCGTACCGGCCGGCTTGACCGACGTCTCGGCCCTGCTCGGCGTGGCGCCGGCCTGACGGATGCGGCAATGGGTGGCCTCGAGGTCGAGGTGGACTTCGCCCCGGCTCGGCGTGCCGGAGAACGTGGCTGTCAGGGCCGTGGGGCCCTCCAGACTCCAGCGCGCATACAGCGGCTCCAGCCACGGAACCGCGCGCCGAAGGGCCTCGCCATGGACCCACTTGCCCTGGACTTTTGCGTCGGCATGGTGCAGAAGCGCCGCCACCTGGTCGGCGCTCTTCAGGGCAGCCGGCGTGGGCAGCGCCGCCATTTCCATTCGCCCCGACGCGTTCACCACCGAATCGCCAATCCGGCCCGCCACCCCCCCTGCGCACAGAAACGCCGGTTCCCCGCCCGCGCCCCCCCTAGGGGTGAAGTCGGCCGACAGGCTGACTTCCAGAGGCATGCCCTTCGCTTTGGCGAGCCGCTGCGCGACGTTCACCGCCGCGGCCGTCAAGTCCACGTCGCCGCCGACCCGAACACGTTCCGCAGTAGAGGAAAATTTCAGATGGGCCTGGACGGGCCCGGCGACGCAGTCTCCGAGCCTCGCGGCCGACCACGGCGAAAGGGCAAGCGCCCCCGCCAAGTCCTCCGTGCGAGCCCGGACGTCCAGTTGCATGACCGGACCCCATCGGACGAGAAGGAATCGGGGCGCTTCATCCGAACCGCCCTCCTGTGTCGCGACGCGAACCTGGCTCTTTCCCTGAAAGGCAATCCGGGCGCCCGGCAGGTCCAGGACCGCCCGGCCGTCCAGATAGTTCCGCTCTCCCGGCAGCCATTTGCCCGCCAAGTGCGCGGTGGCGGCCCCGCCGGAGGGTTTGCGGAAGTACTCACCGATCCGAATAGCCGCCTGCGAGAGGTCCGCCTCAAGCGTGCCCTCGAGTTGCCCCTCCACCAGGGTGGCTTCGACTCCGACGCTCGCGCGGCCGGCCAGTGGCGGCGCCTCCGACGCAAAGCGGCCGGGCATCAGGATCGCGCCGGCGGCTTCCATGGCCTCGACACTCAAGGTCCCGTCAAAACGGGCGGTTCCCGAAGCGCCCTTCTCCGCCGGGCGGCGATGCTCGGCCGTCCCGCGCCAGGCGAGCGTCGCGTCGCCGAGGCAAATCGTCACCGCCTGCACGCGGGCTAGCCGGGCCCCGCCCGTCACAAAGGCCGACGCGTCCAGCCGGGCCTCGGTTCCGGCAGGCTTGTGCGCCCGTTCAGGTCCGCGCACCGCCATCCCGGTCAGGTCAGCGCCGAGTTCCACCCGCCACGCGGCCGCTTCCTCGTCGGCCGGGCCGGGAGAAAGTTTGAGATGCGCTTCGAGGGGTCCTTCGGCGTTGACACGGCCCAGGGCGCTGCGCAGCCAGGGAATCTGTGCTAGAAGCATCCGCACATCGGACACCTCGGCCTTCAATTCCCCGGACGCACCTCGGAGCGACCAGTCGCCTTCGCTCCCCCCCGACACAGGCAGACGCGCCGTCGAGCAGACCCGGCCGGCCTCACCCTTCAGGTCAGCCCGTTCGATGTGAACCCAGGAAAAATCGTTTTGGAACGTTGCCTCCAGGTCGAAACACAGGGGTTCGGCAATCTCTTTCTCTAGAATGTTCCGCCAGACCGCCCGCGTGTCGGTCAGGTCCACCGACCCGCCGAGATGCAGCCCCTTGTCGGCGGCGGCACCGGCCAGAGAGAACCGCAGACGGGCGCAACCGTCCAGCCGCTCGAACCGTTCGGCGAAGCGGCGAAACGGCTCGATGCTTTGGCTGAGCGGCGCCCACGCCAGTGTTCCCACCCCGTGCAAGTCCATCTCGGGACGGTCCACATCCCTGGTTTTGACCCACCCCGACAAGTGCATGTTGATGCCGGGCGAAGAGAATTTAACAAGGTTCAACCTGAGCGGCTCGTCGGGCGTGTTGCGGGCCACCTGGAACCCAAAGACGGCGTGCGGAATCGACAGGTCGCTCTCCGACCCTGGTAAGGGGAGGCGGACGCCGTCCGCTTGAATTGCCCCCTCGATGCCCCACGCGCCGTTCCCGAACGTTGCCGACAGGCGGCCGGACGTGCGACGGACGAGGTTCTGAACCGCCCGGTCGGCCCACACCATCCCCAGTGCCTCGGACCAAGCCACACCGCTCCAGTCCGCCTTCAGACTCCCGACCATCGCGTCGCGCCGGGCCGGGTCCAGGGTATTCGTGCTGGCGGTGACGACGACGCGGCCAGGCGTCGGACCTGGCACCTCGGCCGCCAGACGCACGTATCCCTGGCCGGTGGTGATAAGTTCTCCGATGCTCCCGTTGACGCCGGTCAGCGTGACGGAGCGGTCGAGAGCCTGGTTCTCAACATGAACGCTGGCGTCGGTAATCTGGATGGACCGCGCCCGCAGCGGTTCACCGCCGGCCAGGTCGCCCGCGTTCCATCGCCCCTGGTCGTCGCGGACGAGCCACACCTCAAGGCCCTTGATGCGGACCACGTCCATCGGCACGTTGCTGCCCCACGCCGCCCGGGCCGCGTCAAGGAGGCCGAGTCCCACTGTCAGCGAGTCGGCCCGGGCGAACAGGCCCTCGCCGTTTCCCCCGCGGCGCGCCACCTGAAGCCCCGTGCATCTTAAACCTTCGAACCAACGAAAACCTGCCGATTCAATCGTCACGCGACGGCCGAGCCGCTCCGATAGAAGCCCCTCGACCTGCCGGCGCACAGCGCTCGCGGGGAGCAGCAGGGGCAAAAAAACCACCCCCAGCGCCGCCAGGGTCACCAGGGCGGCGGCCGCAATCAAAAGCGCCCGCCACAGGTGGCGTCGGGTTGGCTTTGTGCTTTCGCTCATGGGTTCGCGGCCCTGCGAAGCCGATTCGGTCGGGCAATCATACCGCCCCGGCTCCCGCAGCGGAAGCCCGAAAGGGCGTTGGAGCCGCAAGCCAAGCGGTCGCCTCCGCCGCCGACAACGCCTACCGCACGGCGTCGGGAAGCAATAGATGAGCGACCTCGGTTGCCCGGAGTGAGGCACGCCCGGCGAGGGACTTCGGCGCATCGGATGCGAGGAACACACCCCAGCCGGCGTCGCCTTCGCCCACCAGACCGTGCGACCCGCGGATCCCGTCAGCCGAAAGCGGAATACCTTTCCTGTCGGCGTCAATTAGCAGTTCCGCCGGATCGAAGCCGGGCTTTGAGTGAATGTCCACGGTCCGGGCGAAAGGCGGCGCCTTGGCGTCATCCAGCCACCAGTAATACACGAAGTGCGCATCGGGCTCTGCCAGCGCGACCAGTTCGCCGCTTCGCACGTGGTCCAGACCGCGCTCGGCCATCGCTGCGCGGTCCAGCACCTCGGCGACGCCGTCGAGCCCCGCAAGCAATTTCCCGACGGCCTGCACATCGCGCTTCAGGTTCTCGGTGGCGGGAAAATAGACGTGCGCCACTTGATTATCCACCATCGCGAAGGCTCGCAAATCGCCCGGGTGCAGGTACTCTCCTCCCGCCACCTCGCGCACCGCCAGGTACCCCGCCTCGCGAAGCGCGCGGTTCGGCGCGACCGCGCGGCGGACAGGGACAAAGGAATACTCGCTGAGGACGATCGTCCGGGCGCCGACCTCATCGGCGGCTTCAAGAAGCGCCGCCAGACAGGAATCGAGTTCACGCGCCGCGGCGCGATGCGCCTCAGAGCAGGGACCGCTCCGGTGACCGCTGTAATCCAGATGCGGCAAGTAAACGAGCGCCAGGTCCGGCTCCTCGTCGCGCCAGACCGCAATGGCCGCATCGGCAATCCACCGGCTCGACCCGATGCCCGCCATCGGACCCCAGTAGTGCATCAAATTAAAGGCCCCGCGCGGCTTGCCGGGCTCGAGCGCCGATTCCCCCTCCACGAGCCGGTCGTACAGGTCCGCCGGCCGCGAGTAACAATCTTGGATTAACTCCCCGCCCGGCCCATGGACCGGCTTCGGTGTGAGCAGCACATCGACCGTAGGATCGTACAGGCTCTGTTGCCAGAAAAGCATCGCGACCTTGGGCTGCTTCCCGCGCCCCAGGCTCCACACGCGCGGCGCGCCGACCAGTCGCGCCGACTGCTCCCAGAACCGCACCTCGGCCGTGTCGTGAAAGTAAAGGCCGTTGGCGACGATGCCGTGCCGCGCGGGCGGCTCGCCTGTTGTCAGCGTCGCCTGCATGGGGCAGGTCGTCGCGGGCAGAACCGGTTCCAGCGGCAGGCACGGCCCGCGCCAGATGGGGCGCGCAAGCGCCGGCATCTCGGATACGAGACGAGCGCTCAGGCCCGCGACGTTGATGACCAGCGTCCGCTTCATCGTAGGTTCCTTTCCCGCTGCCGCTTCGCATCATAACCGGCGTCCGCGCGGCAGGCAATACTCCGAGCGCACCCTTGACTGGGCCGCGCCGTCCGCTACAATGCAGTCGCGCACCTTCGAGCCGCCCGCGAGAGCAGGGGGCACGACCTGCCGCGCAAGAATAGTTACATGGGGGGCAAACCATGAGCGCGAAAGACAAGATCAAGATTCTTCAAGGCGACCTGACGGAACAGGATGCGGATGCTATCGTCAACGCCGCGAACGACGACCTTCAATTGGGCGGCGGCGTGGCGGGCGCGATCCGCCGAAAGGGCGGCCCCGCCGTCCAGGAGGAGTGCAACCGGGTCGGCCCCATCCCGCTCGGCGAAGCCGCCGTCACCGGCGGCGGCAACCTCAAAGCGCGGTACGTCATCCACGCGGCCAGCATGCGCCTGGGTGAACGGACCAGCGAACCGAACCTCCGCGCCTCGACGCGCGCAAGTCTCCTGCGCGCCAGGGAGTTGGGCGTCCGGACCATCGCCTTCCCCGCCGTCGGGACCGGCATCGCGGGCTTTCCGATGCGCCGATGTGCCGAAGTGATGCTTGAAGAGGTGGCCCGGCATCTCGAAGGCGACACGAGCCTCGAAGAAATCCGATTCGTCCTTTACGACAATGTGGCACACCAAGCGTTCCGCGACGTTTTTGAGGCCCTGCCCGATTAACTTCCGGCCTGACCGTCTCCGTCATCTACGAACGGGGCCCGGGCACGCGCGCCGCCCCGCGCGCATCATCCCATCGGTCTGGCGGCCAATCACTTGCCTTCGAGGGCCTCGAGGCGGTCCTTGGCGGCTTGGTAGGACGGGGCGAGTTCCAGGACGCGGCGGTACAGGGCGATGGCCTCGGCCACGCCGCCCTCGGCCTCGGCACCGGCGGCCACGGCGTCCTCATACGCCAGGCCCAGATTGAACAGGACATCCGGGTCGTTCGGCGCGAGGCTCCGGGCCCGCTCGAACGCGCACAGACACTCCCCCAGCCGACCGAGGGACGCGTGGCACATGCCGACGGCAATTAGCGTGTCCACCTGGGTTGGGTCCGCGCGGGCCGCCCGGTCCAGCGCCTCGAGGGCGTCCTCGTATTTCTCAAGGTCATACAGGGCTCGGCCGGTCAGATAGTGCCCCCGCGCGTCGAAGGGGGCCTCGTCCGCCAGCCGCCGCGCCACCTCCATCGCCTCCTCGGGCCGGCGCACCTCGAGAAGGATCGAGGCAAGATTGCCCACCACGTCGAGGTTCGTCGGGTTCGTTTCGGCGAGCCGGCGCAGGCGCTCCAAGGCTGCCTCGGGCTGGCCGAGGTCGGCTTCGATTAGCGCCCGGTTGATTTGGAGCGGCAGGTCGTCGGGTCCCTGTGGGAGGAGCGCCTCTGACAGGCGTCGGCGCGCCAGGCCGCGATCGAAGGCGCCGCGCGCCTCCTCGTACCGCCCCTGCATGGCCAACAGGACACCGAGGTCATTCTCGAGTTCGTGGGCGCGGCCGGAGAAGGCCATTGCGCGGCGGAGTTCTTCCTCGGCGGCGTCGAAACGGCCTTCGCCCGCAAATAGAGCCGAGAGATTCCGGTAGAGTTCGTCGCGATGCGGCTCCTCGCGTAGGGCGCGGCGAAGGACACGCCGGGCGCGGCTCATGTCGGTTTTCGAATGGGGAAGCCCCGTCAGTTGTGAAAGGATGAGGGGGTCGCCCGGCTGGAGTTCGAGCGCCCGTAACAGGTGCCGCCTCGCCTTGTTCGGCTGCTCCAGCAGCCGGTATGCCGCCCCCAGTTCCAGATGAATGCGCGAATCGTCTGCCGCTTCATGGAGGAGTTCCTCGTAGACCTCGACGGCGCGTTTGAGGTTTCCCTTCTGCGCATGGTAGCCTCCGAGCGCCAAGCGCGCCTCACGGCTGTCGGGATACAACTCGAGTTCTCGCTTCAACTCCTCGTGGGCGCGGTCCAGGTCGCCCTTGCGGCCGTAGGCGCGGGCCATCACGAGATGGAGGTCGGGAAACTCCTCGTCCCACTCGGCCGCGCGCCGCCAGACGGCAATCGCCTCGTCCAAGCGGCTTTGTTTCGCGAGCACCAGGCCCCACTGATACGCGATCTCCGGGGACACGGGGTGAAGGTCGGTTGCCTCCTGGTAAATGTGTTCGGCCTCGTCAAATTGTCCCAGGTTCCCGTAGACGCCGATCAGTTGGGCGAGGACCGCCTCGTCGTCCGGCGTCAAGTCCCGCGCGCGGTTCAGGTACCCGAGCGCTTCGCGGTCGTCGGCCCGCAACCACGAGACGAACGCCAGCCCGAACCAGGCTTCCACGCACTGGCGGTCGCTGTCGATGGCTCGCAGGAGTTCCTTTTCCGCTTCATCCACGCGAGAGAGGTAAGCGAGACAGCGGCCGGCGAGGGCCTGGGCCTCGGCATGTTCCGGATCCAGTTCGAGGGCCCCCCGGCAGGCGTGCAGCGCCTCCTCATAGGCCGCCTCCTCGAAGAGGCGATCCGCTTCCTCCAAGTAATCTTCAGGATCCATCCAACGGTCCATCAGACACCTCATCTCCCCCGAAACTCGACGCGGGAAAAGAAGCCCGCCCCGGCCGTGGGCTTTTTCGGCCAGGCCTGTACGGGCGGCTCGAAACGCAAACCGCCACGCCGGCTCTAGGGCTGCGCAAACGTGTTCCACTTCACGGGCACGTCCACCTCGACGCGTCGGATGCGCACCGTCCAGCGGACGGGGCCCGTGCGCTCCCCGGCCTCATCCACCGGGAAGAGGCGCCATCGATGGGCGAGGAGCCAATCGCCCTCGGGCCGCCAATCATCCATCTCGACGCGGAACCGCCGGCCGAAGAATGGCGGCTCAGACCACCGGATAACCACCGCCTCCACCCGGCCCGTGCCGCGCCGAATTTCAACCACCATCCGGTCGCTCGCCGATGCTGCCGACCCCTGCCCATACCGCACGAGCAGCCTGTCCCACGTCCGGGCCTCGGCGGGACCGGTTACCGAGCCGAAGCCGTCGATTCGGAGACCCCGCCTGAGCAGGCTAAACGGCATGGGTAAAAGTTCCCGGACCAGGCGAACGTCACCTTCCGCCTCGGCCCGCGCTTCGAGGTCTTTCGTCTCCTTGCCGCCTGCGAAGACGCGCCACCCCGAGGCGCCGACGACCACCACCTCGCGCCGGGCGGGCTTCTCAATCCGGACGCAATCGCTTGCGGTATCGAGGAGCCAGACCTCCCGCGTCGTCCGGTCGCCCTCGGGGAGATGCTCGGTCCGCTCGACCTCGCAGCGAACATTTTTGCGTTCGAGCCACCTGTAGTGCGATCCGTGCCGCCAAAGGCAATCTCGCACGAGGCCGCGAGCCCGGTCGCTCGTGATGGCCCCCAGGCGCGCGTTGGCCTCGTTCAACCTACTGCAGGATGCAGCGCCCGCCGCCAGGGCCGACGCAGCCGCCAACGCAACAATCATCCTTAACCGTCGCGACATGGGCCACTCCAGGTAGATTCCTAGCCGAGAACCGATGAACCTATTATACTGGTCGCGCGGCCGTCCTCAAGCGGCTCGCCATTCGGAGAGGCGAGGCATCGTGCTCAAGAGTGACTACTGGTACCGATTTCCCTGGTTGCTGATGGCGGCCGCTTTGGTCCTGGTGGGCCTGGGCATTGCGGGAATTTACGCGGCTACGGCCTTTGAGCGTGACCCGGTCACGCACGAAATCCCCGGCGACCCCTGGCCTTTCTGGGAGACGCCCGCCGCCAGGCAACTGGTATTTGTCGCGGCGGCGATGGTGGTTTTCGTCGTGGCCCTCATTCCGAGTTACACGCGTCTGGCCCACTTCAGTTACGCCCTTTACGGTGTGAGCCTTGCGGCCCTTTTGCTTCTGGCCGTAATGCGCTGCCTGGACCTGGAGATCCGGCCCATCATTTACCCGACCAACAATGCCTATAGTTGGATTCGCATTCCCGGCTTGGGCTTTAAGATCCAGCCGTCGGAAGTTGCGAAGATCGGTTTCATCATGTCGCTCGCCTTCTACCTGCGCTATCGGAAGAACTACCGGACGTTTCGAGGTTTGCTCGTTCCGTTTGCGATGGCGCTTGCGCCGACCGCGCTCGTTCTGTACCAGCCCGACCTGGGGACGGCGATGCTCTTTCTGCCGATCCTGTTCCTGATGCTGTTCGCCGCGGGAGCGCGGGCGAAACACCTCGCCGCGATCATCGCGATGGGCCTGGTGATGGTGCCGATCTTCTATTCCTCGATGAGAGGTTACCAGCGGCTCCGGATTGATTCGTGGCTCCTGCACGGATGCGCCGAACGGGTCCACTTCGCCCTGGCCCGCGCCGAATCGGAGGAGGACGAGGCGGACTCGGTCGCCCTCGAGGCCGGGGGCCCGCGACTCTCCAGCGACGAGAAGACGCGCCTGGCGGACGAGGTGACGAGCATGTGGCGGTTCCGGCTCTGGCGTCTGGCTTCGTGGATCTCGTGGGGCAAAGACAAGCCCGAGTTCGCCGCAACCCGGCGCCGCCTCTTTGAGGCGCTCGAGCGCAGCGACGGCCCGCAGCGATTCGGCGCCCTGCGCCGCTTTTTCGGGTGGCTATTGAACGAGGCGGGCCACCAACTCTTCCAGTCCAAAATCGCCGTCGGAAGCGGCGGCTTCGGCGGCCGCGGATGGCTCGAAGGCACCCAGACCCGCTACCGCCTCCTGCCCGAGGCGCACACCGACTTTCTGTTTTCGACTATCGCCGAGCAGTTCGGATACGTCGGGGCCGCCGCTGTGGTGATCCTCTATATGCTCGTGTGTCTGCTGGGCCTCGACGTCGGTTTCTCGACGACCGAACCATACGGGAAACTCTTTGTGGTCGGCGTCGTGGCGCTGATTGCGGCCCAGAGTTTCCTGAACCTGGCAGTGAGCCTCGGCCTGATGCCGATTACGGGGATTCCGCTGCCGCTGATGAGTTACGGCGGATCGAGTCTCGTGAGTTCCTTCCTGGCGCTGGGCCTATTGTGCAACGTGGCGATCCGGCGGCTGTATCTGATCGCCCCGCGGCCGTTCGAGTGGAAGGAGTGACCGCTCGCTAGCGTTCGCGGCGAGTTTTGCACTCGCGGCTAGCCGGTATGCACTCGCCAGCAGCACGTGGCGCAAAGGGGCCTTTGCCTTTGCTAGCCGCGCGCGCAAGCAAGCGGCCTGCCGTTCATTTCGCGACAATGTTGACCAGCCGCCCCGGCACCACAATGACCTTGTGCACCTCGGCTGAGCCGAGAACTTTCTTGACCCGCTCGCTGGCGAGCGCCGCCTCGCGCACCGCTTCCTCCGAGGCGTCCGCCGGAACCGTGATGCGGGCGCGGACCTTGCCGTTTATCTGAATCGGGATCTCGAGTTCCTCTTCCGCGCACGCCGCCTCATCATACTCCGGCCACCCGGCCGCCAGGACACTCGGCTCGTGCCCCAGCGCCTGCCAGAGTTCCTCGGTGATGTGCGGCACGAAGGGGTGCAGGAGGCGGACCATCGACTCAAGAGCCAGGCGTGCGACGGCAGGCGCCTCGGTGAGCGCCGCCTGTGAGAACGTGTTCGCGAGTTCCATCGCGGCGGCAATCGCTGTGTTGAACTGCCACGACTCCTCAATGTCACGCGTGACCTTGCGCACCGTCTGATGCGTCTTTCGCCAGAGGGTCCTGCCCGCCGACGAAAGGTTGCTCCCATCGCCGTCGTAAGAGGCAACGTTCGTAATGGACTCCAGTGCGCCCTCCACCAGCCGCCACACGCGATCCAGGAACCGCCGCGCGCCGACGACCGCGTCGTCCTGCCACTCGGCGTCCTTTTGCGGCGGGCCGACAAAGAGCGTATAGAGACGCTGCGTATCCGCCCCATACTGCTCGATGACCGCGTCGGGGCTGACGACGTTTCCCTTGGACTTCGACATCTTTTCGAGTTTGCCGGTCTGCGGCGACTGCTTGCAAATCATCCCCTGGGTAAAGAGGGCCTGGAACGGTTCGTTGAAGCCGACGTGTCCCGCGTCGTAGAGTACCTTCGAGATGAACCGCGTGTACAAAAGGTGCAGGACGGCGTGCTCGACGCCGCCGATATACTGGTCCACCGGCATCCAGTAATTCACCTTGGCCCGGTCGAAGGGCTTATCATTGGGCCGGCGCTCCTCATCCGTGAGCGTGTAGCGGAGGAAATACCAGCAGGAGCAGAGCCACTGGGCCAGCGTGTCGGTCTCGCGCCTGGCCGCTTGGCCGCACGCCGGGCACGCCGTCTCGACCCAGTCTTTGACCTTCGCCAGCGGGCTTTCGCCCCTCGGCGGAAACTCCACCGCCGTCTCCGGCGGAAGTTCGACCGGCAGTTGCTTGACCGGCACGGGGACCGTGCCGCACGCCGGGCAATGGACGATCGGAATCGGCGCACCCCAGTAGCGTTGGCGGCTGATGAGCCAGTCGCGGATGCGATAGTTGACCGCCCCGGCCCCCATCCCGTTTTCTTCGAGGTGCCGGATGACGTCCGGGATGCCGGACGGCGTGGGCGTTCCGGTCATGGGTCCGGAGTCGGCCATCCGCCCCGCTTCGACGTAGGCTTCGGTCATCGTCTCGGCGGAAAGTTTCCCGCCTTCCGGCTGGATGACGACGCGGATCAGCAGGCCATATTTCTTGGCGAACTCAAAGTCGCGCTGGTCGTGGGCCGGCACGGCCATCACCGCCCCCGTCCCGTATTCCATGAGGGCGTAATTGGCCACCCAAATGGGCACGCGCTCCCCGTTGACCGGGTTGATGCAGTAGGCGCCGGTGAACAGGCCTTCCTTTTCCACCTCGGCGTCGCTTCTGGCGGCGGCAGGCTGGCGCGCGACCCGCTCGCAGAACTCAAGGACTTCCCTCTCGCGCTCGGTCCCCGCGACCAGCCTTCGGGCCAGCGGATGCTCGGCCGCAAGGCTCATGAACGTCACGCCCCAGAGCGTGTCGGGACGCGTCGTGAAGATTGGAAGCCCCGGCGCGCCGGGGTCCTCCAACGTGAAATCGACCCGGGCGCCTTCGCTTCGGCCGATCCAGTTGGCCTGCATCGTCCGGACCGTCTCGGGCCACTCGGCCAGTCCCTCGAGGTCGTCGAGCAGCCGCTGGGCGTAGTCGGTAATCTTGAAAAACCACTGGTCGAGGTCGCGCTTCTCGGCCACGGCGCCGCACCGCTCGCACTTGCCGTCCACGACTTCCTCGTTCGCGAGGCCCGTCCGGCACGATGGGCACCAGTTCACGGGCGCCTTTTTGCGGTAGGCCAGGCCGCGCTCATACAGGACGAGGAAAATCCACTGGGTCCACTTGTAGTAGTCGGGGTCGCTCGTGTTGACCTCGCGCCGCCAGTCGTAGCCGACGCCCCATCGGCGGAACTGCTTCTTCATGTAGTCGATGTTCTGGCGGACCCACGTGGCGGGCAGTTGCTTGTTCTGGATGGCGGCATTCTCGGCGGGTAGGCCGAAGGCATCCCAACCCATGGGGGAGAGTACCTCGTAACCGCACATCATCTTATAGCGCGTCACAACGTCGCCCATGATGTAGTTGCGGCCGTGGCCCACGTGCAGCGTGCCGGACGGGTACGGGAACATTGTGAGGCAGTAGAACTTCTTCTCGCGCGGTCCCGACAGGTCGGGATCGGTCTCGAACGTTCCGTGCTCGTCCCACCATGCCTGCCACTTGGCTTCAATCGCCTTGGGCTTGTATGCGTCCATCATCAGCCTCGCTGCGCTGCCGGGCCCATTTTCGATTTGCGATTTGAAAACGACGAACTGCCAACCGTATCCGCCGAATCACCAATCGGCAATCGAAAATCGTAAGTAAAAAAGCCTCAGGCTTTACTGCCCGAGGCCATCCGGTCCCCGTACGGGTCCCTCCGGCCCGGCCGGCGAAGGAAGAATCATTGGACCTGACTCTCATAACGGCTGGTACATAAAACGGGGGCAGGGCAGCAGCGGCGCGGCCTTGACCGGTGCGCCCGAAGTATGCGCGGCGAGTTCCGGATGGACATCGGGATTGGCCCGCCCAATCACCACATGTACTCGCGTCCCCAGCGATCCTCCCTGGGGCTGGGGTTGCCGCTGGTTGATTTGGTCTCGTCGAATTCTTCGCGCGTCATGCGGATGACCTGGCCGCCGAAACACACGACGTAGCCGCCCCCCGCGTGCCGCTCGGCGATGGCGAAAAGCGTGTCGTCCGGCGAAATGGCCCCATCCGTATATTCGCTCTCCGTCGGATGCTCCTCGACCAGGAGGAAATGCCTGGGCAGGAACTGGTCCCAGCGGCGCGGCTCAGGGGGGTTGTCGTCCGTCTCGGCGTAGATGTTCATGGCGTAACTGCTGAAGATTTGGTCGCGGTTATTGTGAGTTTTGCCGTCCCGCTCCGCCTCGGTTTTCCAGTGCGCGCGGTCGTCGGGAGAAAAAAGTTCCAGTGCCCACTGGTCCATGTGCTTCGGGCAGATGAAGCTCTCCGGGTCGCCGACCAGTTTTAGTCTCATCAACCACCCTTCCTCTCCCAACCACGCGTTGGGCAGCGGCAGAAAGCCGTCGTGCGTCTGGCAATACGTCAGAATCGCCTTGGCCAACTGGTCCAGGTTGTTCTGGCACCGCGCCTCGTTGGCCGCCTCCAGCACCGTCTGGAACACCGGAAACAGAAGGGCTATCAGGATTCCGATGATCATGATGACAACCAGCAACTCAATCAGCGTAAACCCGCGCTGCCTTCGTGCACCCATTTACCTTCCCTTTGTCTTTGATTCCTCCCCCTGTATTATATGTTCCCTCCGGGTGTCCTGTAAGGGAATTGTCGGGCGTTCCGCCGTCCGGGCGCAACGCATTCGCGTTTAGGTGGCGTCCGGGCCGTGCCCGGACGGCCGTGGCTTGGCCCGCCGGAGGGGGGAAAGCGTTGACCCTCGGGGCATGGGCCACTATGATGCGGCCCCAAGAGCCGGGTCCCGGTCCCGATGCATCGGGAGGACGCCACCCGGACGGTGTGAGAAGGCAGAAAACGGCTGATGGCCAACGATCAGGATCGGATGGAACGAATCGTCTCGCTGGCGAAACGCCGCGGGTTCATCTTCCCGTCGAGCGAGATCTACGGCGGCATCAACGGTTTCTGGGACTACGGGCCGCTCGGCGTGGAACTGAAGCGCAACATCAAAGACGCCTGGTGGCGGGACCTCGTCACGAACCGCGACGACATCGTCGGCCTCGACGCGGCCATCATCATGAATCCCAAGGTCTGGGAAGCCAGCGGGCATGTGGGCGGCTTTACGGACCCGATGGTGGACTGTAAGGCATGCAACTCCCGGTTTCGGGGCGATCAGGTAACCGTTCTGGCGCTGCACTTCATACCCCGTGGGGGACCCAAGGGGCGCGCCAGCGAGGATTGCTACTTCTCGGCCGTGGGTTCCGAGGATGACGTCAGGGCGAAGCACCGCAAGAGAATCGAGAAGCTGCAGAGGAGCCACCCTGACCAGCCCGGGGGCTGGAACCCCAAGCACGAAGTCCACGCCCTCAGTTGGATCAGGAACCCGGAGGCTTACGCCAAGGTTCATTGTCCCGATTGCGATCAAGTCGGGACGTTGACCTCTCCTCGCGCATTCAATCTGATGTTTGAAACCTACGCAGGCGCCATGCAGGACTCGTCTTCGAAAGTCTACCTCCGGCCCGAAACGGCCCAGGGCATCTTCGCCAACTACAAGAACGTCCTGGACACGACGCGGCTCAAAATCCCCTTCGGCATCGCCCAGATCGGCAAGGCGTTCCGCAACGAGATTAACCCGCGCAACTACACCTTCCGCAGCCGCGAGTTCGAAATGATGGAAATCGAGTTCTTCTGCCGCCAGAGCGAGGCCGACAAGTGGTATGAGTATTGGCGCGACGCGCGGTTCCAGTGGTATGTCGGCCTGGGCCTGAAAGGCGAGCGGCTGCGCCTGCGCGACCACAAGCCGGACGAACTCGCTCACTATGCCAAGGCGTGCGCCGACATCGAATACGCCTTCCCGTTCGGAACGAGCGAACTCGAGGGCATCGCGAACCGCACCGATTTCGACCTGACTCGGCACCAGGAGGCCAGCGGCCGCGACATGACCTACTTCGACGATGAGACCAAGGAGCGGTTCATCCCCTACGTCATCGAGCCGTCGGGCGGCGTGGACCGGGCGGCGTTGGCGTTTCTCGCCGAGGCCTACGACGAGGACGAGGCCCCCGACGAGAAGGGCAAGATGCGCAAGCGCACCGTCCTCAGGCTTCACCCGCGCCTTGCGCCCATTAAGGTGGCCGTCTTCCCGCTGGTCCGCAAGGACGGGATGCCCGAGAAGGCCCGCGCCATCTGGGCCGCGTGCAGGGAGCACATAGCGACCTTCTACGACGAAAAGGGCGCGGTCGGCCGCCGCTACCGCCGACAGGACGAGGCCGGCACGCCGTTCTGCGTCACCGTGGACGGCCAGACGAACGAGGACGGCACGGTGACGATTCGCGACCGCGACACGATGAAACAGGAGCGGATTGCGGCCGAGGCCGTCCTCTCCTACGTGCGCGATCATCTCCACCTCTAGTCCGCCTCAGGCGTAGAGGCCGGGGCGAAGTCCGATAAGTCCGCAGCAGGCCGCTTTTTACCTCAAGGCTCGCGCGTTTCGGGGCCGATTAACCCGTGGAGAGCAGCGCAGGGGCAACGGCGCAGCGGGGAAAGTGTGCCCCCGCGCCGGCCCGCCTGCCAGGATTTGGCGGGCAGGCCCGATGGAAAGGCTCTAGCGTGGGACGAATCGGTGCGCTCATGACGGCGGCGATTCTGGTCGTCGCGGCAGGATGCGGCCAACTGGCCTGGCGGGAGGACCATTTCCCGTTTGAGCAAGGGTATGCAGCGCTGGAGGCGGGCCGCTGGCACGAGGCCGCCGAAGCATTCACAACATTCCTTCAGGCGCATCCCGGTTCGCCGGCGCGGGGCGAGGCGTATTACTATCGCGGCCTGGCGCGAGTGCGCCTGGGCGCTCGAGACGAAGCGCTCGCCGATTTCCAGCACGCCGTGCGGGCGGCGCCGCCGCCGCCGATTGACGCCTACGCCCACGTCGCCATCGGGAACCTTCATTACGAGGCGGAGGAAGACCGCGAAGCGGTTCTGGCTTATGCCCGGGCGCTGAAGAATCCGCCGGACGACCTGCCGCTCGAGCGCGTCCTCCTGAGGCTGGCCATCAGCCTTCAACGGATCGGCAAGTGGCGGGCCGCGGATACGTACCTGGCCTACGTAATGGAGCACTATCCGAAGACGGCGGCGGCAGCAGCAGAGGCGCGGCGGCGCTATCGGGCGGGCGCGTTCAGCGTCCAGACGGGGGCCTATGCGTCGAGCACGGGGGCATCGCGCGAAGCAGCCCGGTTGCGGGCCGCCGGATTCCAACCGCGCCTCGGCATGACCGAGCGCAATCGGAAGCGGTTCCATACGGTTCGCGTGGGCCAAGCGCGGACCTATGCGGAGGCAGTCGCCCTGGCGAAGCGCGTCGGCGCGGCAGGCTTCGCCACCTGGGTTGTGCCGTAGGGGGTAGGAGGAGACGCTTTGGAAAAGAGCAGCGCGTTGCGACGGCACGACTACGCCAAGGAGGGAGACCTGCGGGAGCACCTCCGGTCGGACCCGGCGCAACCAGAGCGGCACCGTGAACTGGCGGCGTGGTTGAGCCGCGCGGGGCGCCTCGCCCAGGCGCGGGCGGCGCTGCACTCGGGGCTGGCCCAGGCGACGGGAACGGCGTCGCTGCGCCATCTGTTGGGCCTCATCTTTGCGGGGGCCGGCGAATACGAGGCGGCGGAGCGGCACCTGGCCCGGGCCTCGGCCCAGGAGCCCGCCACATTCGAGTATCTGCGGGACCTGGCCCTCGTCCAGGCGGTGTGCGGAAAAACGGCCGAATCGGTCGAGACCCTGAGACAGGCAATCGCGCTGGCGGGCGGGGTCCCGGGTGAACTCGCCTGCCTGCTTCACGTGGGGGAGGAGGTTCTGGCGGCGTCGTCGGCGCGGCCGGAGCGGCGGCCGCCGCGACCGCGCAGGCAGGCGGCCCTGGTCGAAAGCCTCGTGGCCCGCGAGCCCGAATTGGCCGAAGCACTTGTGGGCGGGCGCGGGGAAGCAGGACCGGAAAAACGGGAAACCCTGCGTGCGGCGCGGCGGGCGCTGCGGCGACTGATCGCGCAGCACCCGTCCCATCCGGACCTGTATTTCGGGATAAGCCTCGTGGCCGAGCAACTCGGAGAAATCGACCGGGCAATCGAGGCCGCCGAGAAGGCGATCGACCTGAACCCACGGTATGCCGAGGCCGCCCTGCTCGCCGTCCGGCTGTACGAGAAGCATGGCCGGCCGGACCAGGCGGCCGAGCGATGCACCCGCGTGACGGAATTGAAGCCGGAGTGGATCGACGCGCACCTGCATCTCGGGCGCCTGCTTCGAGAGCAGGGACAGGTCCACGAGGCCGCCGACGCCTACCGCCGGGCCCTGGAGGTGGACGGCAAGTGTCAGGAGGCGCGCCGACGCCTCGAAAACCTCGAAGAAGCGTTGGCGGCAAAAGGAGGCGGCGGATGAGTTACCTCCTTCGGACCCTCGGAAAAGGACTCGCGGGGGATTTCACGGGGTATCTGAGCAAGTTCCTCAAGGCGCCGACGGACCGGTCGCTCGAGGAACTCGAGGAGCAAGTCCGCGAGGCACCACGCAAGGCCGACCTGCACCTGGCGGTGGGCTTGAAGCAGATGGAACTGGGGCGGCTGGCGGCCGCGAGGCAGGCCCTGGAATCAGCCGTCCGCCTCGACCCGGAACTCGACGATGCCCGGGTGGCGCTGGCCGCCGCCGTCAGCGACCTCGGCGACCCCGCCAGGGCCGTCGAACTCCTCAAGCCGGTGGCCGAGCGGTGTTTCCAGGAAGCGACCGTTCGTTACGTCATCGGGCAACTCGAGGAACGCCGCGGCGCGATGGACGAGGCGGCGGCAAGTTATCGGCTGGCGCTTGCGGCCGACCCGATGCACACCGCCGCACGCCAACGCCTGGCGGCGCTGGAACTCGTGAGGGGAAACCTGGACCACGCGGTCCGTCAATACGCAATGCTGAAGCGGCAGGAACCGGGCGATTTTGAAACCCGCATGAATCTGGCCTCCCTCCAGGTGCGTCGCGGCAACATGGCGGAAGCCATCCGCGAATACCAGGAAGCGCTTCTCATCGAGCCGGACAACTGGGAGGCCCGATGCCAACTGGCCGACTGCCTCGAAAACCTCGGCATGCCCGAACAGGCGCTCGAAGAAATCCGCCGCGTCCTCGACCTCCACCCCGACTATCCCGACATGCATCACCGGGCGGCGTCGCTGCTGGTTCGGACTGGCGACCTGGCCTCGGCGGACTATCACCTCCAGCAGGCGCTGGCGATGAACCCGCGGTATCTGGACGCGCTGATCCTGCGCGGGCAGGTCCTTGTGGAATTGGGCCGGGCCGAGGACGCCGTCGCCCACTACCGGCGCGCCACCCGCGTCAACGATGGCTATCTGGAGGCCTACGTCGGCTTGGCGGTGGCGTATCGGCGATCGGGGCAGGACGAGCAGGCCGACGAGGCCGTCCGGATGGCGGCCCAGGTGGCGCCCGGGTCGGATCGCCTGTATCAGGAGATAGCGCGGCTGATGCTGCGCTCCTCCCTGTCGGCGGTGCGGCGGCGCGAACTGGACGTGCCGGCCGACGCGATGGCCCCCGCCGTGGACAAACTGGACCCCGCCGACGTCCTCGCCGCCGAACTCCGGGAACACGCCGACGCCGTGGCCGCCCACCCCAACTTCCCCGACTACCGATACCGCTACGGCCTGCTCCTGAAGAGCGCCGGGCGGACCGAGGAGGCGCTCGAGCAGTTCCGTGCGGCAGTGGAACTCAACCCGACGTATATGAAGGCCCTGGTCAAGTTGGGACTGACGACGTGGGAGGCCGGCCGCCTGGAAGAGGCCGCGAAGACGCTCGAACGGGCGGTCAACCTCCAGCCGGAATACGTGGACCTGCACTACCGGCTGGGGCTCGTGTATGCGGACCGCGGCCTGTGGCCGCTCGCCGTCGAGCAGTATGAAAAGGCTCTCCAACGCCGCCCCGACGCCGAAGGCGTGGAGGCGAGCCTGGCCCTGGCGCTCGAAAACATGGGCCTGGTGGGCGAAGAAGGCTCGCCCTTCGCTTCGGTGCCCTCCGCCCCGGCCCCAGCGGCAGAACCGTAGGGCCGCGCACGACGGCGCGAGCGACAAACCCTCGTCCTACGCCGAGCGCCTCCGTTTCAGGCAAATCGCCACAAGCCCTGCCGCCATGAGGCCCAGCGTTGCCGGCTCAGGGGTTCCATAAACAGACAGCGTCATGTCAACCCAATGCCGTGGTTTTGTGATATCAACAAGGTGCACATCGAGTGCGACGTATTCAATATTGCAGCCCTGGAAGTCAGGGCTCTTGCCGAACGTCACTGATTCGCGACGCCCGACTCCGCTTTGCCCCTCGCGGCCCGCCTGCGTCTCCAACGCGGCCGCCATGGCGGCAAATACGGATTTGTGGCGCCTTCTGCCTGGCCACGGCGGGGAAAGGCTTGCACAGACCACCCGGGCGGCCTAAGATTCACACCGTTCTTGTCCGGGCGCCATAATGCGGAGGCTCGACGATGGCCGACGCCCAAGTCCCCGATGCGTTCCAGCCGTATTACGATCTGATGGTCAATTGGGAGCGGCGGCTGGCCCACGAGGCCCCGTTTTTTCAGCGGGTCTTTGCCAGCGCCAGGGTCCGCCGTGTCTTGGATTGCGCCTGCGGCACGGGCCATCATGTCCGCCTCTTTTCACGGTGGCGTCTGGAGGTGGCGGGGAGCGACCTTTCGCCGGCGATGATTCAACAGGCCAGCCGCGACGCCAAACTCGACGGCGCCGACGTCCGATTCGAGGTCGCCGACTTCCTGGACCTTGCGGCTTATTTTGGCGAACCGTTCGACGCGATCATCTGCACGGGCAACAGTTTGTCGCTCGTCGGCTCGAAGGACGGCGTCCGCCAGGCGGTGGGGAGCATTTACGAGGTGTTGGCGCCTGGCGGCGTGGCGATCCTGCACGTCCTCAACTATGCCCGCATGCCCGAGGGGCGGAACCTCTACGAGGAGCCGCGCGTCCGCGTCGTGGACGACCGCGAAATCCTTTTCCTGAAGGTCGCCCGCAAGGTCCGCCGCCGCTGCGACCTGGACATCATCGTCCTCGAAAAGCAGGCGGGCGAGTGGACGAAACTTGAATTCCACGCCCAGGCCGTAGCCATCGAGCAGCCGGAACTCAAGACCCTGGCGACCGACGCCGGTTTTGTCCGCCTCCAGTTCTACGGCGGCTACGAACCGAAACCGTTCGACCCGGACACGAGCCGCGACCTCATCCTCGTCGCCCGGAAGAAGAAGTCCTCCAAATGACGCCGGGTCCACTTGTGGAATCGGGAGACATCTCGGGCGAACATTAGGGGGGTTTCGGTATGTGTAAACCAGTGAAGATCGTGGCGACGGCAGCGCTATTGCTCCTTTGGCTCGGCGTCCTTGGGCTGGGAGCAACCGCGCCGCCGCATGGCGAGGCCGCCGAAGCGCCCCGGACCGCCGACGAACTCCGCCGTCAAGTCGTCGAACTTGGCTCGAAGGGCAACCTCACCGGCGAATTGATCGCGCTGTTCAAACAATACGCCGACGCATGCGCCCGCGAGCGGCTCGTGCCGGCACACGTCTCCGAGGAGTTCTGGAATCGCATCGCAGCGGACGAGGTCCTGCACGACGCGTTGCTCGTGGAATTGTACCCCGAGTATGAGCCGGGGGTTGTTGCGTGTCTGAAGACGCTCACCGAAAAGTTCGGGCAGCAGTTCGATCGTCACAAGCATCTTGCGCTGGCCTTTGCGATCGCCTATGGCCGGGCGGGCCAGGGAAGCACCCTCCAGCCGGGTTTGCGACACCGGTACGCCTCGCCCCGGCGTCCCGAACCGTCACTTGAGGAATCATTCGCGTACTACCTGAAGTATGAGAAGAAGGCGATGAAGATGTCGCTTGTGACGACGCCTTGGCCGATGCTGGCCTTCGTGGCGGATAACGACATCCCAATCGAGGAGCGCGAGTGGGCTCTCGGGCGCTACGCGAAAAAGGCGTCGCTTGAGAAGATCTACTACGACGTGCCTTATGATACCAGTCGAATCAAGGGCGAGGGACGAATCGGTGACCGGCCTTACACGTTACAGAACCTCCTGACCTACGGCGGGGTCTGCATGGAGCGGGCCTACTATACCAGCCGCGTTCTCAAGTCGCTGGGCATCCCGGGCATGTATGATTGTGGCGAAGGGGCGCGCGGCGGCCATGCCTGGGTTTCCTGGGTCGGCCGCAGAGGCAAGCAGGCGGACCTCCTGTTTTCGGGGCGTTTCGATTACGATAAATATTACCGCGGCGAGGTCTTCTGTCCCGTCAAAGGCACGATTATCCTTGATCGCGATGTCCAGTTGTTGACGGCCGCGATGGTCCACTCCTACGAGGGATGGCTTCAGGCCCGGATCGGCTGCCACATCTACGACCTGCTCGATCCCGAAACGCGGGGCAAAGTCGCCGGTCTGCTCGATGGCGCGGTCCGGCGAAATCCGTATGGCGCCGATGTGTGGCGGCTGATGGCCCGCGACGTGGCCGAGGGGGTCCTCTCGCGCGAAGTGGGCGAGAAGATGTATGACCAGATGTTCCGGCACTTCGCCGCCTATCCGGACCTGACGTTTGAGGTGCTCGAGAAGATTCTGGCCCCGCGGCTCGCGGCGGCGGAGACGGAGGAGGAGAAAGAGGTCCGCAGAAACCTCAAGATCCTGGAGCAGGCGTTCAAGATCTACGAGCAGTCCAAGCGCCCGGACCTGGCGGTCAAACTCCGGAGCCTTCAGGGAGCCTACCTGGAAGCCGCCGGGCGGACCGAGAACGCGCTGAAATTATACGTCCTGGCAGCCGAGCGATATGTGGCGGACCACTACGGCTTCCTGGGCCTCTTTGACCGGGCGGTTGCCCTGATGCAAAACCTGGACATGCGCCTCAAGTATCTCAAGATTATGGCGGAGAAGGTGCCCCGGTACCGGGGACTGGCAGCCCCCGGCGCTGAGAGAGAAACGAATCCCGCTTTCGTTCACGTTGTGGAAGTGTATGTGGCGGCGCTTCGGGAGGCCGGACGCAGCGCGGAGGCCGACAGGTGGGAGCGCCGCATCCGCAAAAAAGAGGAATAACCATCCGGTTTCGCCGACTCGGACGGTTCTCGCTCTCATCCGGGCGTGCCCTGACTTCTGGTGCGCTACATAGCCTGCCAATTCGGCTCAATTTATCGGACCTTCCACGCCGATTTCTATATGTAGCATGTAACCGCGAGGGGTAAAGGAAGGGAGTCGTGCCATGAACGTTGCGTTCATCTGGGCCCTCCTGGCCGTCGGTGGGCTGCTGGTCGGCGGAATCCTCTTTTGGATTGCCGCGATGGTGGCGCGGGCGGAGAACGCCTCGTTCGGCCGGGCGATGCTGAGCGCCCTTTTTTGTGGTATCGTTGCGGCCGCGGTCTTCGCCATGACTTACGTCCTGACGGACCGTGGGGGCTCCGCGCGCCCAAGCCTCATATTTTACCCCCATTGGCTCGGCCATGTGCTGATTGTCTTGGCGTCGGTGGTCATCCTGCGAAGCAGCCTTCAGACCTCGTTCGGCAGGGCGATTGCCGTCTTGTGCGGCGCGATCGGCATGGCCGTGGTCCTGGGCGTGCTCCTGACGCCGGCCCTCGCGCTGCTGGAGGACGTGCTGGGAGAGTGCGGCATCTTGTGACCTTGCCCGCGGGGCGTTGCCGGATGGCGTGCTTGGGGTCTGCCCCCTTGGGAATCGTTGTGTGGCCATGTGCTCGCCAGCGCAAGGCACACCATACCCTAAGGTGACCTCACCAATCACGCCTCCGGCGTGTCGGCCGCGGCGCTCTTGTCCGCGGCGGTCTGCTGAGAGGCGGCGTGCGGCTGGCGGTAGTCGTCGGGCGTCGGTTCCGGCACGGTCTGAAGCAGGCGGTCGATGATTTTTTCCGGCGTCACGCCTTCGGCATCCGCGTTGAAGTTCGTGAACAGGCGGTGCCGCAGGACAGGGTGAGCGATGCGGCGGACGTCCTCGCAGGTGACCTGGGCGCGGCCGGCGAAGATGGCGCGGGATTTTGCCCCGAGGACCAGATACTGGGCCGCCCGCGGCCCCGCACCCCACGTCAGCCACTCGTTGATAAATTGCGGTGCCTCGGGCGTTCCCGGGCGCGTGGCGCGCGCCAGGCCGACCGCATAGTCCACGACATGCTCCGAGACGGGGACGCGGCGGACGATTCTCTGAATGTTCAGGATGTGCTTGCCGGCCAGCACGAGCCGCAGGTCATACTTTTCCTCGGCGGTGGTTGTCTTGACGATGACGCGCTCGTCCTGGCGCGACGGGTAGTCGATGTTAATCATGAACATGAAGCGGTCGAGTTGGGCCTCGGGCAGGGGATAGGTCCCTTCCTGCTCGATGGGATTTTGCGTCGCGAGGACGAAGAACGGCAGATCCAGCGGATACGTGTTTCCCCCTGCGGTCACGTGATATTCCTGCATGGCCTGGAGCAGGGCCGCCTGGGTCTTGGGCGGAGTGCGGTTAATCTCGTCGGCCAGGATGATGTTCCCAAACAGAGGCCCCTTGATGAAGCGGAACTCGCGCTCGCCCGTCGAACGGTTCTCCTGAATGACGTCCGTGCCGGTAATGTCCGAGGGCATCAGGTCGGGCGTAAACTGGATGCGGCTGAACTTCAGTTTCAGCACGTTCGCGATGGTCGAGACGAGAAGCGTCTTCGCCAGGCCCGGCACGCCGACCATCAGGCAGTGGCCGCGACTGAACATGGCCAGCAGCAACTGCTCGATGACTTCGTCCTGGCCGACGATGACTTTGTGGATTTCGCCCAGCAAAAGGCTCCGGGCCTCCCCCAACTGCCGGACGGCCTTCATTTCGTCGGCGCTTCGTATGGCTTGCTCGGCCAAGGGAGCCTCCTGTGCGTGTGGATATAAGGAAAGGACGCCGCCATTGCAAGAAGGAAAATGCCGATTGGGGGTGCGACTACGTTATCCTCTACGTGTCGGGTGGGATTTTACCCGCCGTGGCGGGCACCCGACACGCATAAGCGACGGGGCCGGTGCGCAGCGGCCGGCGGCGCGCCGCTCGCTTAGGCGCTCGCGGCTAGTTTGTAGCGTCCGCGTTTAGCCGTTCAAAACCCGCATCCCGGCGCGCCGGGATTGCGGCTAAGAGCCTATCCCAATAACCCGCTCGTCGCGAGGCTGAGCGAGAGGTTCGAGGCCAAGGCGGCGCCCGTACGGGCGGAACGAGGGGGAGGAGTCAGGGCAAGTATCCCTTGACCGGCCCGCCGTTCTGGGATATAGGTATAGGGACGCTGTGAAGGACCGGACGCCCGCCTGCGGCGGGTGTCCGCCATTGTTAGGCAACCTGTTATGTCGCAAGTCGGCCACGAAAAATTTGAACTGGCGCAGCCCGTCGGCAGGGTGCTTCGCCGCATCCTTGCCCTGGCCCGCCCGTATCGGCTGGACATCCTGGGCGGTGTGGCCCTCGGCGTATTTATCTCCGGGCTGGGTTTTTTCATGCCGGTCTTGATGGGCGAGGGCGTCAACAAGTTGCTCGAAGCGTTTGAGGGTGGGGTGTCGAGGTGGAAAAATTGGGAGCCGCTCCTCCGGGTAATTGCGGCGATGCTAGGTGTAGGGTTCCTGGGGATCGGCTGCCACTACGCCAACCGCATGCTGATGGCGCACCTGCGAATGAAGATTTTGACGGACCTGCGCCGGCGTGTCTATCGGAAACTGATTCGGCAAAGTTTTTCCTACTACGACAAGCAGGATACGGGTCAACTCATCAACCGGACCATCGGCGACGTCAACAACCTGCGTATGTTTTACACGATGATCCTCGTGCAGGGGACCCGGACGTTGTTTTCGTTCATCTTTTTCGCCGTGTTCCTGGTTCTCCTTGACCGCCACGTCGCGCTGGTGGCCCTGCCGTTCCTCCCGGTTTACCTGGCGGCGATGATCGTGTTCGCCCGGCGGATTCATCCCATGTTCCACGATATGCGGCACGAACTGGACGCTGCGACGCAAATCCTTTCGGAGAACGTCCAGGGCATGCAGGTCGTGCGTGCGTTCGGGCGCGAAACCGAGGAGGTCAACCGGTACGACTCGGCCATTGAGAAGGTCCGGAAGCGGTGGTTCCGCCTGGCGGACGCTTTTGCCTTTTACCGGCCGTCGGTCTTTTTCCTGGGCGAGTTGTTGATGCTCGCCATGGTCGCAACGGCTGCGTTTCGGGTGCTTCACGCGCCGGCGGGGACGGGGCCCGAGGCCGGCATCATTGTCACCGTGTACTTTTTCTCCCGGATGCTCACGGGAAACATGCAGTTCATCGCGCGGATGGCCGGCACGGTTCAACACAGCCTGGTCTCGGCGGAGCGGGTGTTCGAGATCCTCGACGCCCGCCCCGAGGTCCGCGGCCCCGGCCGGCCGCGGCCCATGCCCGAAGGCGGCGGCCGCGTGGTCTTCGAGGACGTCGCTTTCCGCTACGACGACGAGCCCGTCCTCGAGAACGTGAACCTCGACATCCCGGCCGGGACGAACGTCGCCCTGGTCGGCCCGACGGGGTGCGGAAAGTCCACCCTCATTAAACTCCTGCCGCGATTTTACGACCCCCAGAAGGGACGCATCCTCATCGACGGGGCGGATATCCGGGAACTGAACCCCGAGCAACTGCGGGCCGAAATCGGCTTTGTTTTCCAGGACACGTTTCTCTTCTCGGCCAGCCTGTCTGAGAACATCGCTTTCGGGGTGCCCGCGGCCGAGCGGAGGGCCATCGAAGACGTGGCGCGCCGGGCCAGCGTCGATGAATTTGCCAAGGCCTTCACGGACGGCTACAGCACCAACGTCGGGGACCGCGGCGTCTCTCTGTCGGGGGGCCAGCGGCAACGGGTGGCGATCGCGCGAGCCCTGCTGGTGGACCCGCGGATTCTAATCCTCGACGATGCGACCGCGAGCGTGGACTCGGCGACCGAGCGCGCGATCCAGGACGCCCTCGCCGAGGTGATGGAAGACCGCACCACGTTCATCATCGCTCACCGTGCCTCGACCGTCAGGCGCGCGGACCTGATCCTGGTTATGGAAGAGGGACGCATTGTTCAGCAGGGCAAGCACGAGGAGTTGATTGCCCGCGAGGGTCCGTACCGCGAGTTCTGCCGCATGCAGTGGGAGTTGGGGCTGGACGAGGAGGCGCGACCGTGAGTCCTCGCTTCGGCCACGTGGGCGACGCCGACCAACCGATGCCGACCCGTCTCAATCGCCAGGCCGCCAGGCGGCTAATGGGCTGGCTCAAGCCCTACCGCGGCGTCATCGCCCTGAACATCCTTTTCACCCTCATCCTCACGGCCGTTGGTCTGCTGGTGCCGAAACTTCTGAAGTGGACGGTGGACGACGCCGCTGGAGCACTCAAGGCCCTCCAGGGTCTGCCCGAGGGCGAAGCCGCTTCCCTTAGGGCGGGCGCGTGGAATACGACTGTGTGGCACATTGCCGGCTTCGCGGTCCTCTTCATGGCTTCGGCGGTTGTTCGCCACTTCGAGATTCGCCGTGTGACCAAGTTCGCCCAGCAGTTCATGTATCGCATGCGGCAGCGTTTCTTTCACCATCTGCACGAACTCAGCCTCCGGTACTACGACAAGGTGAAGGCGGGGCAAGTCATCGCCCGGGGCACGACGGACCTCGACGCGCTCGAGCAGACCGTCTCATGGGCGCCGAATCATCTGGTGTCCGCGACGCTTACGATTGTGGGTGCCACCGTATTTCTGCTGCTGGAGGACAGGGTGATGTTTCTCGTGATTTTCCCGATGCTGCCGGTCTTGGCGTTTCTGACACGCTGGTTCCGCAAGCGTGCGACCACCGCCTGGCGTCAAGTTCGGCGGCAAACGGGCCGCCTGACGGCCAACGTGGCGGAGTCCATCGCCGGCGCCCGCGTCATCCAGGCCTTCGCCCGCGAGCAGAGGAACGAGGAGATCTTCGCCGGTCTGACCGGCGAACTTTACGAGACCCGCATCGAAACCGACCGCGTCCACGCGCGGTACATGGTGGTTGTCCGAACGCTTCAGGTCCTCGCGCCCGCCGTCGTGATTCTGTTTGGCGCCTACCGGGTTGCCACCACCGCCGATCTGCCGGAGCCGGAGCGCGTCACCGCCGGCTCCGTTGTGGCGTTTCTCGCATACGTCGGCATGTTCTTTTTCCCGATGGAAATGCTGAGCGACCTATACAACAACTTTCTCCACGCGTTGGCCGCCGCCGACCGGATCATCGAGGTCCTGGACACCAAGCCCAAAATCGTGGACCGGCCGGGCGCGTGGAATCCCCGGCGCCTGGACGGCGCGGTCGAGTTCGACCACGTAACCTTCGAGTATGATCCGGGCGTCGTCGTGCTGCGTGACGTTTCGCTCAAGGTGCGGCCCGGGGAAACGCTGGCGCTGGTCGGTCCGACCGGCGCGGGCAAGACCACCATTTGCCGCCTCATCGCCCGTTTTTATGAGGCGCAGCGCGGCGCGGTCCGCATCGACGACTACGACGTGCGGGCCATTACCCAGCGAGGCTTGCACCGGCACACGGGCATCGTGCTTCAGGAAAACTTTCTCTTTACAGGAACCGTCATGGACAACATCCGCTACGGCCGCCCCGACGCGACCGACGCCGAGGTCATCGAGTGCGCCCGCCGCATCGGCAGCCACCGGGCCATCGAAGCCCTTCCCAGGGGGTATCAGACCGAGGTGGGCGAGCGGGGTGGATCGCTCTCCGCCGGCCAGCGTCAATTGGTCTGTTTCACGCGGGCCATGCTGGCCGACCCGGCCATCCTCATCCTCGACGAAGCCACCTCCAGCGTGGATACACAGACCGAACTCCAGGTTCAGGAAGCGCTTGCGCGGTTGACTGAGCGGCGCACGTGTTTTATTGTCGCCCACCGGTTGTCAACGGTGCGAAAAGCCGACCGCGTCCTCGTCGTCGAGGGCGGGTGCATCACCGAAGAGGGAACGCACGCCGAGTTGATAGCGCGCGGCGGGCGCTATGCCCGAATGTATGAGGAGTTTATCCGCTCCGAATAGTACTACAACGCTACGTGGCCATTTCGCGCGGTGGGTCTTTGCACCCACCGCGCGCGAAGGCCCGTTTTCGGGGCTGCGCGGCGGGTACGGAGACCCGCCGCGCACGAAGTGGCGTTGTAGGGATAGCCCCCGCGGATATGGGCGGCGCAGAAACGGGAGACCGCGTGATTCCCATCGATTACCATCTTCATTCAACCCACAGCGCCGACGGTCGCGCCACGCTCGCCGAGATGTGCGAAGCGGCGATTGAAGCCGGCCTGAAGGACGTCTGTTTCGCCGAGCACCTGGACTTCGACCGCGACGATCCGCATTACGGGTTCTTCGACTACGAGGCCTACGCCGAAGCCGTCGCCGAAGCACAGAGCCGCTACGGGGACCGCCTGACGATTCGGATGGGCGTCGAGTTCGATTTCCGCCGCGCTTACGGCGTCGAACCGGGTGAGTGTTTGGCCGCGATGGACTTCGACTTCGTGATGGGGTCCGTTCACACGACGGGGGGCGTTCATATCTATGGGCTTACGCCGGAAGGGCTCGACGACCTGGACATCCGGGCGCTTCAGGCGGAGTATTTTGACGAGACCGCGGCTCTCGTCGCCTCGGGATGGTGCCACTGCCTCGGCCATTTCGATTACATCTACAAGCAGGCGCCGGGCCTGTTCGAGGCGTATCGCAACGCGTGGTACTGGGAGCGGGTCGAAAAAATCCTGGCCGAGTGCGTCGCGCGCGGCGTGGTGCTGGAGGTCAATACGCATCATGTCCTGGACCGCGGGATGGCCCTGGCGGCCGACCTTGAGGTTCTGAAGCGCTACCGCCGCCTGGGCGGCCGCCGCGTTGCCGTCGGCTCGGACGCCCATCGGCCCGAGGACGTGGCCCACGCTTACGCCGAGGCCGAACGGGCGCTCCGTGCGGCCGGTTTCACCGAGGCGACGGGATTCCAGGCCGGTCGGCCCTACTCCGTGGCGCTGGAGGATTGAGGTTTCTCCGTGGCCGTCGGCTCCTCGGTGTGAACGGCCAGGACGTCCAACTCGGCGCATTCGGCGTCCGCGCCGAGGACCCCGGCCACGTTCGGCTGCGTGCGGCCGCCGTCTCCGCTGACAAGTTCCTTCACGTAAAGCCCCGCCTCCGTGCGGACCTCCATCTCGAGCGTCCGACAATCCAGTTGCCGCCAGACAATCGACCGCACCTGGCGCCAGCGCACCCGGTCGGGCCGACGCCGCAGGACGCGCGTTGGCGTCCGCTGCCGAATTCTCCCCACCAGTCCGGCCAGCCTTTCTGAGCAGGGTGGACCGACCGGGTCGTCCAGTCGGACCAGGGCCCGGTAGGTTTTATCCGGCCGAAGCATTTTGATGCGGGCAACATCATCCGCCCCACACCGTCCCAGATCGAGAACCTCCACCGCACCGGAGTGGTTAATCCGATCCGCAATCGCGGCCCAATCCAGGCGCCGCCGGCGCGGGCGGACGACCTCGAGGACAAACGGCCGCTCGCCCAAGCATCGCACATCCACGTCTTCCCGTCCGCAACCGTGGAAGAGATGGTCCTCTCCTTGCGCCGCCTCGCACACCACATCACCGATGATTTGCTGGACGCTCGACGGCCACGCCGCCCACCGGCACTGTGGGATGCCGCGCACCAACTTCCGGTATCGCCCCGAGACGAACAGAGGACGCACCTCAGCCGCGACGCTTCCCCGGGCATGGTCCGCGATGACGACGATATCCGGATGCGTGAAGTCGGGTTCGGCTCCCGTGGCGTCGCAGAGGCGTGCGCCGACCTCGCGATTGAATTCTTGCTTGTAAGGCTCGGCCAGATGGTCGCCCGCGAGTTCGTGGAGCACGTTCTCGCGATCCTCGATTTTCGGATCGGTGTGCGATGCGACGAGGAACGTGTCGAACTCCCAGCCCTCCAGCGCCGCCAGGGCGCGCGAAACCCAGGCGTCCACATCGAAGAAAAGGCCGCCGCACAGCCAGCAGGATTTTCCAGGGGGCGCGGCATCCAGCGCCCGACGAATCGCCTGGCCGCGACGCTCGTTGCTCAGCCCCGAGTCCACGGCGGCGCACAGGCGGCCGAGGCACCGGTCGCACAAGGGGCCCGCGCCGAGGGCGCGGCGAAGGCCGGCTCGCAGCGCCGGCTGGGTCAGTGCTTCCTCGAGGGACCTCTCGTGCCACGACCGCTCGGCCATCCGCCCTCTCCCTCCTCGTTGGAAGCCCGCAAAGTCTAGCGGGCGGCGGCGGCGGCGTCCACCCTGCACCGCCCGATTGCCAGGCGGTGCGCGATGCGGTATGATACCTTCGACTGATTGGGCCACCCGGCGTAAGCGCGCATGATCGAAAACCGCTCCAACCACGACGAGCAGAGCGAAACGTCCCGGGCCGACTTGTACCGGGAATGGCTCGGCGTCGAGACCCCCGAGCCGACCTACTATGAACTGCTCGGTGTGCCGCCCCTTGAGTCCGACAGGGCGGCGATCCACCAAGCCGGTCGCAAGGCCAAGCGCGCCCTGAGAACCTATCAGATCGGCCGGTTCCGCAGACAGGCGCTCGAGTTGCTGGCCGAGGTCGGCCAGGCCGTCTCCGTTCTGACCAACCCTGAGAAAAAGCGGATCTATGACAACGAGTTGCTCCGCGCGTGGCGCACCGTCCTCGAAGGCCTCTATCGAAAGCACTGCGAGGGTCAACCGAGCGAGCCGGCGACGCTGGAAGCCTGGTTGGTGGCCTGCCGCGAACGGGGTGTGCCGGTCGCCCGACTAACCCCTGCCATTGTGCGCTTCGTGCGGGCCCAGGCGGAGGCCTGGCCGCCACACGGGGAGCACGGGCTCAGTCTCCCCGATGGATTCTGGTGCTACCGCGATGCCGTCGTCCTGGGTAGGTGCCTCGAAACGGAGAGCCTCGAGCAGCGTGTCGCCGCGGTCAAGCGCGTGCAGAAGGCGCTGGTGGTCTCGGAAGGTCTGGCCCGATGCGTTGCTGAGGAAGTCACGAGCGCGTCCTCGCTGTTTGCGCGGCTGCCGCTCGTCCGTTGCACCCGGGAAGATCCCGAAGGTGCGATCCTGAGAATGGGCCGGCGCATCAGGCGCCTCGGCGGTCACATCAGCCCCAGAAGCAAGGTTCTCGCGGCGGTGGCGTCGCTGGTCGGCAGGAGACCGAAAGACCTTCAGGCGATTCTGCCGCGCCTGGAGGAACCGCCCGTTACGCTGCCGGTCACCAGGCGCATAGCGGTGGCGGCCGGGAAAGTCCGCCGACGAGTGCGCGAAATCAGACGACGCGGAGGCGAGTGGATGCGCCGGCGGCCGCAACTGCTGGTCGGGGCGGCCCTGCTGGTGAGCCTGGCCCTCCTGGTCCTGGCCATTCTCGCGGTGGTGGAAATCCGGCGGCCGTGGGGTCCCCCGCGGGAGGTTCAACCGCCTGCCCCGTCCGAGTCCGGTGAGCCGGCGGAGGCGCCGCCGCCTTCTGAGATAGACACGTCGCCGGAGCCGCCCGAGGCCCCGGTTGGAGAGCCGCCGTCCGATACGGAAGGATGGGAAGAGTTCATCCGGAAGTATCCGGCAAGAGAACCGGCGAACGCGCCCGAATCGGAGTAGAAGCCCACTCCCGAAGCAAGTTCGGGACCTAATCCAGGTCGGGGTACCGCTTCCGCAGGGCGTTGATCCGGCGGGATACGTTCTCGACAATCTTGTTTCCCGGCTCGGGCACCATGGCCAGGACGTGTTTGTAGCGCCTCATCGCTCGCTTGTACTCCCCCGCCTTCTCGTCCAGGACGGCGTTCGTGTACTCGCGGTGGATGCGGTCTTTGACCTCCCGGAGACATTCCAGATAGATGGTGTCAACGGTGGGCTGATTGGGAAAATAGCCGCGCCCGCCGTAATACGCAAGGGCCTTTTGGAAATATCTGACGGCACTGAACAAATTCCCCGCCTTGCTGTTTCGCTGGTCGTATAGGTCCAGCGCCCGGTTGCGGTGGGCCTCGGCGGCCGAGAGGTCGATGCGCAACGTCTTCTTATACTCTTGCAACTTCCCTTCGATCGCCTGGCGAATGCCTACGATCCGTTTCGCTTTCCCCGACTTGAGGTCCTGCCG
>DATLBA010000075.1:0-23660 GCA_035527275.1 Phycisphaerae bacterium | reverse complement strand
CCTTCGGCCCCAACGGCGAAGGGTTCCTGCGTCTGGCCCTCGTGGAGAACGAGCAGCGCCTCACCCAGGCCGTCCGCCAAATCAGCCGCGCCCTGCGGTCATGAGGCAACGTCTGCAACGGCGTTTGCCCCCGGCGGCCCGTCGCCGCGAACGGCCGCCGAGCCATGCCCTCGGCGTTACGGCTTACGGTTTCCTCCGCGCCCGGCGGCAGGTCAATGCCGCCCCCAGCCCCGCCGCCAAAAGCCCCAGCGTCGCGGGTTCGGGGGTCGGATACTGCTTGAAGGTGAAACTCAAGGGGTCGGCGCCGGTGAGGTCTGTCTGGATCACCAGGTCGCTGTCGTCCACCCCGGGGAAGTAACTCGAGCCGGTCACCACGAGCCCATCCCAGACGTCCAGCGCGTCGGCCCGGTTCGGCTCTCCGGCCCGCGTCGTCCACTGCTGCTGTTGGAAGTGGGGAGGCGGCTGAATGCCGAACTCGCCGGAGGCCGCCACATCGAGCCAGGCATCGTTGTGGTTCAGAACCTCCCAGTGAAAGTCGGTCCACTCCACACCCGTCTGGTTGCTAATCGACTCGGCCATGATGCGAAAGGTGCTGACCGTCTCGGCGTCCGCGAGCCGCTGCATGAAATCCATCATGATGGCGGGCCACCGACGCGTGACCGGATTCGGGCCTGTGATGAAGTCCTTGGAGAGCTGGATGAGGACGTAATCGTTGTCGTGGCTGACCTGGTCTACCGTCAAGTCCACCCGGGCGTCGTCGTAGGTGACACTCCAGCCGGCGTCGGTGCCGGACGGATCGCTGAGCGGCACGGTCACCATGGTTGCGCCGGCAACCCCCGCCAGGCCGAGGATCAGCACGACGGACAGACTCACTGCGATTGGCTTGGAATCCATGACGTACCCCCTTTCCTGTGTTCCTTTGCGCCCTTGCGTTTTTTCGGACTTTGCCGTTTTCGTCCGCTTCCTTGCCGTCCGGGGTGCGGGTCTCCCTCCTTACTGGCAACCCCCACCCACACTCTAAAGCCACAAACAAATGGTGAGCCCGGCCTTGCCCGAAGCGACGCCGTTTTCCCCGTTGCGACGATTCAACACGCACCGGCCGCGCACAGATCCCCCGCGCGATGCTATTCGCTTGTCACGGCCGAAACCTTGTGGAATGGTTTCGCCCAAGCCTGTCCCTTCCGACAGTGCGAGACTGTCACAGGCGGCGGATAAGGAAATGCCCCCCCGAAAAGAGAGATCTTTCCCCCGTCCCCCGTCCCCCGTCCGCAACACGCCTCCCTCCGTGCGTCGGCCCGGTCCCGCGTTGGCGGTCTCCCGAACAGCGACACGCGGCCGGAGCCGTCTGTCCTACGAAAAAAGGCGCTGGCCCGTCTGAAGTGGACTGAACCCCGGGTGCTCCTACACGCAACTGATATCCGAAAATCCGGGCCTTGTCAACCCGAAAAGAGAGGTCTTTCCCCCGTCCTCCGTCCGCAACGCGCCTCCCTTCGCCTCCCTCCGTGCCTCGGCCCGGTCCCGCGTTGGCGGGCCGCAATCCGTGGTCACCCCACTGCCTGGCGTTGTGCGAATTGTGCTTGACCATCGGGCAGGGCGCCGGTAACGTGTTTTCCTCCTGTGGCCTGTTGGAACGCCTATTCGAGAGATTGAGGGTAGATGGCGTACAACATTGTTGTGCTGGTCAAACAGGTGCCGGACACGAAACGCCTCACCGCCGACGCCATGCGCGACGACGGGACGGTCAACCGGACTGCGCTGCCGGCCATTTTCAACCCCGAAGACCTTTACGCACTGGAGACGGCCCTTCGGGTTCGCGAGCGATGCGGCGGCCGCGTCACGGTCGTGACGATGGGCCCGCCTCAGGCGTGTGAAGCCCTGCGCGAGAGCCTCGAACGCGGAGCCGATGACGTGGTGCTCATTACCGACCGCCGCGCCGCCGCCAGCGACACCTTGGCCACCAGTTACATCCTCTCTTGCGCGGTGCGCAAACTCGGGGCGGGGAGGGCCGTGGACCTCGTCATTTGCGGGCGGCAGGCGATTGACGGGGATACAGCCCAAGTGCCGCCGCAGACGGCTGAGAAACTCGGCTGGCCGCAGGTCACCTACGTGGAAGCCGTCGAGGAGATAGGCGACGGCCGCATCGTCGCCCGGCGCAACACGGGTCGCGGCACGGAGCGCGTCTCCTGCCCGCTGCCGTGCCTGCTGACGGTCACCGACGGGGGGCCTCAGCCGCGCCCACCCTCGGCGAAGCGGATCATGGCCGTCAAGAAGGCCCGGTCGCGGGCGGAACTTGAGCGTGACGCGCGGGATGACGCCGAAGTTCGAGCCCGGGCCGAATCGCTGGGGAAGCGAGGTCTCCTGATTACCCAGTGGGACCTCGACGACATTGAGGCGGACCTGGCGTGGTGCGGCCGCGACGGCAGCCCCACCAAGGTCAAACGCATCCAGTCGGTCGTCCTCACGGGCAGCGGGTTCAAGAAGGTCGAGCCGGCCGAAGAGGCCGTAGCCGCGATGGTCCACGAACTGATTGAGGACCACACGATCGGCTGAAGGTTTAACCGCAAGCCCAAAGGGCTGCGCACCGAGCCATGGGGCGGAGACGCTGTTGATGATCGAAGCGAACCGGCAAGGCGACGTCTGGGTGGTGGCCGAGCAGAACGACGGCGAACTCGAGGACGTCGGCCTGGAACTGTTGTCGAAGGGCCGGGAACTTGCCGAGACGTTGGGCGTGCGGCTGACGGCGGTCTTGTTGGGGGCCGATGCGGCCGGTCATGCCGAGCGCCTCATTCACCACGGCGCGGACCGTGTCCTGGTTGCTGAACATCCCCTGCTGGCCCACTACCAGAGCAACTCTTACGCCAAAGTGCTCTGCCGCCTGATCGAAGAGCACAAGCCGCAGATCGTCATCTATGGTGCGACGCCGCTCGGGCGCGACCTCGCCCCGCGCATCGCCAGCGCCATAAGAGCGGGCCTGACGGCCGATTGCACGGACCTCGATATCGGCGACCACGTCGAGCCGACAACCAGGCAGAAGTACGACCGCCTGCTCTATCAGGTCCGTCCGGCGTTCGGCGGGAACATCATTGCGACCATCGTCAACCCCGAGCGATGGCCTCAGATGGCCACGGTCCGCGAGGGCGTGATGCGGATGCCCGACGCCGACCCGGCGCGGCGGGGCGAGGTTGTGCGCTTCACGCCGGATCTGGCGCCCGAGGACCTGCCGCTCAAGATTCTCGAACACACGCGGGCCGAGCGGAAGGTGAACCTGAAGGCGGCCCGCATCATCGTTGCGGGCGGGGCGGGTGTCGGCAGCAAGGAGAACTTCCGCCTCATCTGGGACCTGGCGAACGCCCTGGGGGCGGCTGCCGGCGCCAGCCGCGCCGCCGTGGACAGCGGCTGGATCGACAAGGACCATCAGGTGGGCCAGACCGGGACGACCGTGCGGCCGGCCCTGTACATCGCCATCGGCATCAGCGGCGCGGTTCAGCACCGGGCGGGGATGAGCGAGGCCCAAAAGATTGTCGCCATCAACGCCGACCCGGATGCGCCGATCTTCCAGGTCGCCCACTATGGAATCGTCGGCGACCTGAACCGCGCGGTTCCGATGATGATTGACGCCATTAAAAGAAGGGTGTGACGGTGGCGAACTTCTTCGAGGACAACCCGGACATTCAGTTCCACCTCGACCGCATGGATCTCGAGCGCTTGGTGCGCATCCGCGAACGCGATTTCCGGGAAGCCGCCGAATACGATTACGCACCTGAGAACATGACCGACGCCGTGGACAATTACCGGCGGGTTCTGTCCCTGACCGGACAAATTGCCGGCGACATCGTTGCGCCGGAGTCGCCCGAGATCGACCGGATCGGGTCCTGCCTGGTTTCCGAGGAGGGGCGCGTCCGCTATGCGCCGGGGATTGAAAAGGCCTTGAAGGCGTTCTCCCAGGCGGACCTGATGGGCTTTACACTGCCGCGGCGCTTCGGCGGCCTGAACTGTCCGGGCATCGTCTATGCGATGGCCACCGAGATCGTCAGCCGCGCCGACGCGAGCCTGATGAACATCTTCGGCCTCCAGGGTATCGCGGAGACGATTAACGCGTTCGCGTCGGAGGACCAGAAGCAGCGGACCTTGCCGCGCTTCACCCGCGGCGAGGTGACCGGCGCCATGGTCCTGACCGAGCCGGACGCGGGCAGCGACCTCCAAAACATCCAACTCCGCGCCTACCAGGACGACAGCGGGCGGTGGCGCCTGAAGGGCGTCAAGCGGTTCATCACGAATGGGTGTGGCGAAATGCTGCTGGTCCTGGCGCGCAGCGAACCTGACGAAGCCGGCGGGATGGGCCTCAGCCTTTTCTTGTGCGAACGCAATGACCGCATCCGGATTCGCCGCACGGAGGAGAAGTTGGGTATCCACGGCTCGCCGACGTGCGAGATGCAGTTCAACGATGCGCCCGCGGAACTGGTGGGCGAGCGGCGGCGGGGTCTGGTGACATACGTCATGGCGCTGATGAACGGGGCGCGGATCGGCATCGCCGCCCAGAGCCTGGGGATCGCGGAGGCGGCGTTCCGGGTGGCCCGCAATTACGCCCACACGCGCGTCCAGTTCGGCCACCCCATCGAACAGATGCCTGCCGTAGCCGACCTTCTGGCCGAAATGAAACTGGCCATCGAATCCGGCCGCGCGCTCCTGTATGAGGCCGGCCTGGCGGCCGACTACGAGTATGGTCTCGGGGAAGCCACAGCGCGATGCGAGGACGACGACCAGCGGCGCGCGCTGAATAAGGAACAGAAGAAATACAAGCGCCTGGCCGCCTTCCTGACACCGGTCGCAAAGTACCGGCTGAGCGAAATGTGCAACCGCGTCACATACGAAGCCATCAGCGTCCTCGGCGGGTCGGGATACATGCAGGACTACCCGCTGGAACAGTTGTACCGGGACGCGCGGATCACGACGATCTACGAGGGGACGAGTCAGTTGCAGGTGGTGGCGTCGGTGCGCGGCGTGACGAGCGGCACGGCCGAGAAGCGGTTGGCCGAGTTGGACGAGGCCGAGCCGCCGCGCGGCTTCAAGGGCCTCGCCGGGCATCTCCGCCGCGTGCGAGCCAAGTTGGATGCGGCTGTCGCATACTTGAAGAAAGAGCAGGGGGCGGATTACCTGGACCTTTGGGCGCGGCCGCTGGTGGACGTTGCCGCAGAGATATATCTGTCGTATCTGTGGCTCGGAATGGCGCGGGACTCGCGCGAGAAGGCCATCCGGGCCAAACGATTCATCCGCCGCGCCGTCCGGCGGTGCGAACACACACTGGCGCTGATTACCAGCGGCGACCGCTCGACGCTCGACCGCTTTGACGTTCTGGTCGGCCCGACGTTCGCCGAGGAGTAATTGGACCGTCGGACCTGTTTGCATAGGTAGGGCGGCACGGCGCAGGGTAGCCGGTGCGTGCAGGGTGGATGGTCGCCAGAGGGGTGGGTTTTGACCGGGAGGATGACATGGCACGGTGGCAGCGCGACCCCAGAGTCCGGCGGCGACTGGCAATTCTGCTTGCCGCAGTCGAGGTAATTGCCGTTTCGACCAATTTCTTTTGCATCTTCTCCGCTTATTTCCGACGGCTGTGCATTTCGGTGGCGCCATCTTGGCCGGAGACAAATACGGAAGGATTTCTGGTCCTCGCCGTTGCGGTGTTGTTTCTGCTTCTTGCCGTCTTTGAGGCAATCATGTACGTCAAGGGCCGACCGTGGGCGCGGCTGGCGTTTATCGGTGAAAACGCCCTTCTGGTTGTGCTGGGACTCGTGTGGTTCTTGGTTCGCATGGTGGGGCCTATTGCACCGGGACTCCTGGTGGTCGTGTGTGGGCTTCTGGTGCCGATAGGGACGCTTTTTCCGCTTTTGTGGCCGCTCTTGACCTTTCGGCCGGTGACGGCTGCCGGAGGCGAGACCCCGCGAGTCTGATGCCGTTCGGCCGTTCCGAAGCGGAATCTTCACGGTTTCTTGATGGCAAGGCGCTTGTGGGTTCTGTAAAATCCTCGTGTTGACTATCCTGTGGGAACCGGGACCCTGTTGGCCGGGGCCGCGTACATGAAGATCCGGGCGACCATCATGACGCTGGGCTTCGAGAAGTATGCACTGTTGATTCTGGTGGCACTGGGCGCCGCGTGGCTGGCGCCGGCCGCCGCCCGTGCCGCGGGAGAGGCCGAGGCGGAAGGGCAGCGGATCGTCCGCGTGGTCGTCCGCGGCAACGAGCGCGTCAACACCCACCGCATCCTGGGCCAGATGCGTCTCCGCGAGGGCAGCGCCTACAGCCCGGCTGCCGTGGACGAGGACCTGAAACGCATCTACGACCTCCACGAGTTCGACGACGTCGTCATCCGCCCCGAGCAGGAGGACGAGGGGCTCGTCCTGGTCGTCGAGGTAACGGAGCGGCCGATCCTCGGGCGGTTGGAGTTTATGGGCAACCACCACTTCTCGGACAAGGACCTGGCCGAGACGATCGGTCTGGCCGCCGGCGACAAGATGGACCGGCACCGAATTTTCACCGGCGCGCGGGCCATCGAACAGAAATATCGCGACGCGGGCTTCTATTTTGTCCGCGTCATGCTGGATGAGGATCGCCTGGCCGACCAGCAGGTGGCCCGGTTCACGGTGACCGAGGGGCCGCGCGTCCGCATCCGGAGGATGGAGTTCGTCGGCAACTTTTCCCTCCCTGCGCGGGAACTGAAAAAGCAGATGGAAACGCGGGCGTGGTTTCTGGTTCTGGCGTCCGGCGTTTACGATGAAGAACGGCTCGAGCGCGACGTCACCAACGTCCGCAACTATTACATCGACCAGGGTTTTCTCGACGTCCGCGTTCAGCGGGAACTGGCGTTCAACCGCGACCGCACCCGCCTGACCATCCGCATTGTCATCGAGGAAGGGCCGCGCTACCAGGTGCGTTCGGTGGCGCTGGCCGACGTCGAGCGATTCAGCCGGTCGCTCCTGAAAAAGCAAATGGATCAGGAAATCGGCATGGCGCCCGGCGAGCCGTATACGGCGGAGAAGATGCGGCAGGCGGTGCGGCTCGTCCGGGAAACCTACGGCGAGGTCGGACACATCGACACCGTTGTGCGCCCGGTCATTGATTTTGCCGAAGAGCCCGGCCTTGTCGATGTGACCTTCCAGGTCGAAGAGGGCCGACAGGTCCGCATCGGGGAGATTCGCATCGAGGGCAATCTTCTGACCCAGGACAAGGTGGTGCGGCGTGAACTGCGCTTCTTCCCCGACGAGCCGGTCAACACCAAACTGATTGACCGGGCGCGCAGGCGGCTGGAAGGATCTGGGCTCTTCCGGCCGGGCTCGGTCCGGGTTGCGGCGGTCCCGACCGAGAATCCCGAGGTCCGCAATGTCCTCGTCCGCGTCGAGGAAACCGAAACCGCCAACCTCATCCTCGGCGCCGGCATCAGCAGCAACAGCGGTGTCGTGGGGAACATCTCGTTCATCCAGCGCAACTTCGACCTCGCCGACCGGCCCGAGTCCTGGGACGAGTTCTGGCGCGGTGAGGCGTTTCGCGGGGCCGGCCAACTCTTCCGCATCTCTCTGGAGCCCGGCATCGAACTCCAGCGCTACCGCATCGACTTCCGCGAGCCGCATCTGGCCGACACGGACTTCAGCCTCTCGGCGAGCGGCTTCTTCTTCGACCGCCGGCGCAGCGCCTACGACGAGCGGCGCATCGGCGGGAGCATCGGCTTCGGCAAGGAAGTGCGCGACGATCTCCACGCCTTCTTGAATTTCCGCCTGGAGACCATTAACATCAGCAATCTCGATGTCGGCGTGCCGCAGGATATCCTGGACGTCAAAGGCTCCTCGTCCCTCACGAGCGCCGAGATCGGCCTCCTGAAGGATACGACCGACAGTTTCTTTTTCCCCACGGAAGGGTACCGCGTCCGGGGATCGGCCGAGCAGGCCGGGGCATTGGGCGGCAGTTACACCTTCACGAAGTTCGTGCTGGACGGCCGCAAATACTGGACCGTGACGCGGGACGTGCTGGACCGGCGCAGTGTCCTGGCGGTTCGCGGCCGGCTGGGCGTCATCGCGGGCGACGCGCCGGTCTTCGAGCGGTTCTACGCCGGCGGGCAGGGCAGCCTCCGGGGGTTCGAGTTCCGCGGCGCCGGGCCTCATAAAAATGACACGGAGATCGGCGGGGATTTTCTGGTCCTCGCCTCCGCCGAATACTCGTTCCCACTCTTCGAGAAGAACCTGACCGGCGTCCTGTTTCTGGACACGGGCACGGTCGAGAAGGGGATCGGGTTGAGCACCTGGCGGGCATCGGTCGGTTTCGGCGTCCGGTTCACGGTTCCGTTCTTCGGCCCCGTTCCGTTTGCCTTCGACTTCGGCTTCCCCATCGCGAAAGATGGCGACGACGATGAGGAAATCTTCTCGTTCACAATTGGGACGGCTTTCTAGCGGGCCGAACAAGCGTCCCCGCGCGGGGCGCAGGCATCGGTTGCGAAAGGAGAGAATCTCATGCGAAACACCCAGGTGCTGTGCGGCGCCATGATGGCCGCCGTTCTGGTCGGGCTCCTCGGAGCAGCGGCCCGGGCCGAAATCAAGGTCGGCCAAGTCGATGTCGTTGCGGTGGTGGATCAATATGAACGAACGAAGGACGCGGAAACGGATGCCAAACTGGCGGAGGCCGACCTGAAAGCCACCGCTGAGCCGAAAATCAGAAAGGTCGAGGAACTCCGTCTCCAGCGGGACGGGTTCAACAAGGATTCCGAGGAGTGGAAACGCCTCGACGAAAAGGCGCTTGAGGCCGAAGTCGAACTGCGCACCTGGCTGGCCATCGAGCGGGTTAAACTCATGCGCAAGCAGCGGGACGTCCTACTCGACATCTATCGCGAAATCCAAAAGGCCGTCGGCCGCGCCGCCAAAGAGAAAGGGCTCGACCTCGTCTTGGCCAAGGCTTTCCTCACACCCGGACAGATTGACGTCAACGAGGTTCAGAGCCTGCAAGACTTGAAGCGGCACATCGTTTCCACAGCCCTTCTGTATCCCGGCGAGGTGGTGGATGTTACGCAGGACGTCCTGGACGCCCTGAACGCCGGCTACAAGGCTTCCAAGAAGGCGGCCAGCGGCGCTGTGGTGCCTGAGGGGTAAGGCGACGCGGCCGCCCGCGGCGAGGACATAAGGCCCGACGGCCGCTCCGGTGCAGCCGTCGGGCCCCTTTGTTCGTACAGGAGCGCGGATGGCACACGCTTTTGACCCAACTGGAAAGCGGAGGGCGCTCATGGGGACCCGCGCGCACCGTCTCGTCACGTTATGGCTGAGCGCGCTGGTGGTGGCGACGCTGGCTGCAACCTCGGCCGCCGACCAGGCTCCCTGGCTGGAAGGGGAGTGGCCCATCCGCCGCGTCGTGGACGTTAAGGTTGAGCGCGCAACGTATCCGGGCGACGAAGCCACGGTGTGCACCTTCTACAGTGGCGGCATGATTCAGGCGGACGGAAGCGATATTCGCGTGGCCGTCCAGGGCCGCCGCCTCGTTCCTCACCGCGTGCTCCAGATCGGGCCGGGCGATTTCGCCCGCGTCGCGTTCGCCGCCGCGCCCGGCCTCGAGCGCTACTATGTGTATTACGGGAACCCCAAGGCGGAGCGGCCCGAGCCGTGGGAACTGAAGCGCGGCGTGCTGCTGGAGGCGCGGAAGTGGTCCGGCGGGTCCCTGGACCGGCTTGCCGATGTCCGGCAGGTTTGGGACAAGGCGGCGCCCCTCGGCGCCGATCTGGTCGGCCACGTCAATTTTTCCTTCAATCCATTCGGCCCCGTCGAAATGCCGACCGCATTTCATTACACCGGTTGGTTCGTCGCGCCCCAACCCGGGACGTATGAGATTGCTACCTCGAGCGACGATGCTTCCTGGCTCCTCATTGACGGCAAGGAGGTAGTCGCGTGGCCGGGTGCCCATGGGCCCGTCGGGGACGCCCGGCACGCCGGGAAACACGTCCTGGCACTCGGCGTCCACCGGCTGGATTACTGGCATGTGAATCAGGGCGGGCCGATGATGGCCGTGGCCGCGTGGCGCCCCCCTGGGGCGGAACGATTTGTCGCGATTCCTCCCGCAGCCTTCCTACAGGCATACGAGGCCAAACTGGTTGAAACGGATGTGCGGGGCCGGCGCCTCGTGGCCGACTTTTTCCCCGAGCACGCCGGCGAAGCCTGGTGGCCGGATCATTATGCCGTGCGCATGCGATTTCGGAACCTCTCAAAGGGAGTGAGCCTTCAGCACGGCGGCCGGTTCGAATGGGACTTCGGCGACGGACAGAAGGCCCGGGACGCGAACCCGGTGCACGTCTATCTCGCCCACGGAAACTATACCGTGACGCTTAAGGCGAGCCGCGGCTCCGAGTCGCACACGTTTCGGACGACGGTCCGCGCCGAACGCGACTGGTGGCGGCAAACGGAGCGCAAGATCGATGCGGCCAACAAATATGCTGAGGAGGTCGCGCGGTATGACTTTGAAACGCTCGACCTGCCGAGTTTGGCCATGGCGGTGGACCTCTTCGACCACGAAGGGATGCGCGATCCATTAATCCGCGCGGCGAGCACTTTGGTCCTGAAGCGCGAAGGCGCGCCCGAAGAGGACCTGCATCGCGTCGGACTCCTGCTCGGCGAGCGCCTGCGCGAGGATGGCCGCGCCGACGACGCCATCAAGATTTACCGTCGCGCGGAGCAGCGCCTCAAGACGCCCGCGCGGAAGGCCCAACTGGCTGTCCAGACAGGCGAGGCCCTTCTTCGCAACCTCCATCGGCACGACGCCGCCGAGGAGGAATATCAGCGGGTCCTGGAAGTCTATGCGGCCGGCGCGGCCCGGGCGACGCTGCGACGCGCGCACATCGGCATGGGGGACATCCGGCGGCATCGCGGCAAGACGGGGGAGGCTCGCGAGGCGTACGAGGCCGCCGCGAAAATTCAGGTTAAGCAATTTACGCCGACCCAGGCCGCCGTCCGCATCGGCACGCTGGCGCGGTATGTCGAAGAGTTCACGCGAAAGCGCGACTGGGAATGGGCGTTCAAGTTTCTCGAAGACTGGGCATGGGAGTTCCCCGCGGAGAAACTCGAGGGACACTGGTCGCTCCTCAGGGCCCGCGCCCTCGTCGCGAAAGGCAACCAGGAAGAGGCCCTGCGAGAGGCGATGGACCTCCTGGCGGCCAATCCGGAAAGTCCCCATGCCGTGCGCTTGCTGATCCTGGCGGCGGAGTGCGAGGTGGCGGCCGGTCGCATGGACCAGGCCCGCCGGCTCCTTCAGACGGCCGTGGAAGATTATCCCGAGGACCCGCATCAGGACGACGCCCGCCAGCGCCTGAAAACCCTCGGCGGCCCCGCCGCCGAAGGCGGCGGAGCGGGGGGTGCGAGATAGGTTGACTTCGCCGTTCCACCGAGGGGGAAAAGGAATTCTATTGACGGTCGGGGGAGAAATTTGCTAAATAATCCCACCGGCGAAGATGTGGAACGCTTTGGGGCAAACCTCTGACGACGCCGGGGTTTGCCCGATGTCTTTTCAGGGCCCCTGAGGCTCGGACGTGGCATGGAGGTAAGGATGAGTTTCGCGGATGCCGTCAGGTACAAGGCCATTGAACTCGGCCGCCACGTCGTCAAGATGACGGCCGAGGCGGGCTCCGGTCACCCGAGTTCCGGCCTCAGCCTCGCCCACCTGACGGTCGTTCTGATGTATCATCAGATGCGCTACGATGCCGCCAACCCGTGGAATCCGCTGAACGACCGCCTGGTTCTGTCCGAAGGCCACGCCGTGCCTATCATCTATGCCGCCTACGCGGATTTGGGCGGCGTGGTCGGCACAGACCCGTCCAAAGGCCGCAAGTTGACCCTCGACGACCTCGGGACCCTCCGCGACATTGACAGCGTCCTGGATGGCCACCCGAATCCGGCGGTGGGGTTCCCGTTCTTCGATGCGGCCACGGGGTCGCTGGGACAGGGCCTGAGCGTTGCCGCGGGGCTCGGACTGGCCGCGCGCCTGGATGGGATCGACAAGACCATCTACTGTCTGTGTGGCGACGGCGAAGCGCGGGAAGGGCAAATCTGGGAAGCCATTGATTTCCTCGCCGATTATCGGCTCACGAACGTTCGCCCCGTCTTCAACGCCAACGGCATGGGCCAGAGCGATTACACGAGCCCGCAGCAAAGCGCCGAGGTCCTCGCCCGCAAGGTGGCCGCCTACGGCCTTCATCCCGTCACCATCGACGGGCACGATCCGGATGCCATCGCCGGGGCGCTTTCCGCCGAAGGGCCGAGCGGCAAGCCCGTGGTGGTCATCGCCAAAACGGTCAAGGGTTGGGGCGTCACGGAACTTCAGAAGGTCGGCTACCACGGCAAGCCGCTGATGAAGGAGCAGGTTGACGAGGCACTTGAGGAACTCGCGCTGCCCCCGAAAAAACCCGACCTCGAGATGTGCCCGCCGATGCCCAAGGGCGAAATCCCCAAGCCGGACCGCGAACCCGTTGCGCTGCCCGACCCGGATTTCGTGGCGCTGACCGAGGGTATGAAACTTCAGGCGAGCGTCAAAAAGGGCAAGTTGGCGACGCGGCGGGCATACGGCTTGGCGCTGCGCGAACTCGGCCGCGCCTCGAACCGAATCGTCGCGCTGGACGGCGACGTCTCGAATTCGACCTTCTCCGAGTTCTTCCGCGACGCGTTCCCCGACCGATTTTTCGAGTGCCGCATCGCCGAGCAGAACATGGCGTCGGTGGCGGCGGGTCTGGCGGCCGCGGGAAAGATTCCCTTCGCCAACAGTTTCGCCAAGTTCCTCGTCCGGGCTTACGACCAGATCGAAATGGCGGCTTATACATGCGCCAACATGAAACTCGTCGGGAGCCACTCGGGCGTCAGCCTCGGCCCCGACGGGCCGAGCCAGATGGGTGTCGTGGACGTCGCCTATTTTGCGTCGCTTTCGAGCGTGCGGACGCCTCTGGGCAAACCGGGGGCCGTCGTCCTGAATCCGTGTGACGCAATCAGCGCCTACAAACTGGCCTGTCTGATGGCGAACTTCGAGGGCCTCGCCTACATGCGGACGCTGCGGTCGGACACGCCGTTCATCTACAAGCCAGACCAAGTCTTCCATCTCATCGGTCATAAGGTCCTGGCGGAAGGGAAGGACCTCGTGATCGTTTCGTGGGGCTACATGGTGCACGAAGCGATGAAGGCCGCCGAAGTCCTCAAGGGCTCTGGCCTCGAGGTCGGCGTCGTGGACGCCTACAGCCTCCCGCTCGCCGACGATTTTCTCGACGCCGTCGGCGCAAAGGCCAAGGCGGGCGAGGAAACTCCCCTGCTGGTCGTCGAGGACAACTATGCGGGCGGGCTGGGAAGCGCGGTGGCGGTGGCGGCCGCTCATCGCGGCGGGCCGCGCGTCGTCACCATGACGCCCGAACGAATGCCGAAATCGGGGAAGACGGCCGACGACGTCTTGAAATTCGTCGGTCTCGATTGCGAAGCCATCTGCCGTAAAGCCCGGGCAATCCTGGGCTCGGCGTAAGCGGCCGGGCCGGGCCGGGACGCCGCCAGGGCGATTGGCTGTCGCGCAAGACTCCTCGAACATCTCGGCCGCAGGAGACCCGAAGCCTATGACTCTAAGGGACCGTATAAGCGGCGACGGAATTACGTTTGACGATTGTCTGCTGGTTCCCGCCTTCAGCGACGTCGTGCCGCGCGATGTCGATACCAGCACGCATCTTACGCGTAAGATTCGCATCAACATTCCCATCGTTTCGGCCGCGATGGACACGGTGACCGAGGCGGCGCTGGCCATTGCGCTCGCCCAGGAGGGCGGCATCGGCATCATCCACAAGAACCTCTCCATCGAGGGCCAGTGCCGCGAAGTCGGAAAGGTCAAACGCAGCGCCAACGGCGTCATCCCGGACCCGGTCACGCTCGCCCCGAACGAGCGCGTCGCAACGGCGCAGCACGTCATGAACGAGAACAACATCTCCGGCATCCCGATTACCGAGGACGGGCGGCTCGTCGGGATTCTGACGCGGCGGGACCTGAAGTTTTTCGAAGACCCTCAGGTGGCGATTCGCGAAGTGATGACCCGGGAGAACCTTGTCACCGCATCCGCCGGGACAAACCTGCAAGAGGCGGAGCGGATTCTGCTGGCCAGCAAGGTCGAGAAGTTGCCGCTCGTCGATGACGAGGGGCGCCTCGTGGGCCTCATCACAATCAAGGACATCGACAAACTGCACCAGTTCCCGCACGCCTGCCGCGACGAGCGCGGCCGCCTTCGCGTCGGCGCCGCCGTTGGCGTCCAGGATTACGAGCGGGCCGAGCGGCTCGTTGAAAAGGACGTGGACGTGCTCGTGGTGGATACAGCGCACGGCCACTCGACCAATGTGATTGAGACCGTCAAGACGCTTAAAAAGCGATACGACATTCAGTTGGTCGCGGGCAACGTGGCGACGGGCGAAGCCGTCGCCGACCTCGTCAAGGCCGGGGCCGATGCCGTCAAGGTCGGCATCGGGCCGGGCTCAATCTGCACGACGCGCGTCGTCAGCGGCGTCGGGGTGCCCCAGATCAGCGCCATCGCCGCCTGCGCCCGCCAGGCGGACCGCCACGACGTCCCCATCATCGCCGACGGAGGCGTGCGCCACAGCGGCGACATTACCAAGGCCCTGGCCGCCGGCGCTTCGAGCGTCATGCTGGGGGGTCTCTTGGCGGGGCTCGATGAGTCGCCGGGCGAACTCATTATTTACAAGGGCCGCACGTTCAAAGTGTATCGCGGCATGGGTTCGCTGGGCGCCATGGTGCACGGGTCGGCGGACCGCTACGGCCAGGACGCCGAAAGGCGCGGCGGGGAAAAACTTGTCCCCGAAGGTGTTGAGGGGCGCGTGCCGTCGCGCGGCCGGCTGGCCGATTTCGTGTACCAGTTGGTGGGCGGCGTCCGAGCCGGCATGGGCTACTGCGGATGCCGCACCATCGCGGAACTTCGCACGAAACCGAAGTTCGTCCGCATCACCCACGCAGGGGTCATCGAAGGCCATCCGCACGACATTTCCATCACGCAGGAAGCGCCGAATTACAGTATCCCCGGCAATCAGGCCGACGGGTGAGGCAGGACCCGGCCTTGTTGCGCCCGCGTGCGCCGGCAAAGGGTCGGCGGGCAACGCTGCTCATAATGACTTGTGTTTGTCGCCCATCGGCGTTCCGGGCGGCTGGCGGACGAACCCTTTCAGCGCCTCGAAACGCTGCTTGGCCCGATTGAGCAGGTTCTCGCGGACCGCCGTGTTGTCCCACCGGCGGTTGGCGGCCGTCAGTTCACGGATTCCCTCGACCAGGATGTCGAAACTGTAGGTCCGCCGTTGATGCGGCTTGGTCGAGTTGGTCAATCGGATGAAGGCGTCCATCGCAAGGCCGACCTTCTGGGCGAAGGCCGTTTGGTTCCCTTCGGAGCGGGTGTTTTCGATGGCCGCCAGGGCCGCATCCGCCACTGCCAGGACGCGCTGCCGGTATGACGGGTAGGTGGCGAGGAGTTCCTGCTGAGCCGCATAGAGTTCCGCCTGGCTCTTGGGCTGCCATCGGAGGGGTTCCCGCGTCTTGGGTTCCTCGACGATATACTGGAGGCCGCCTGCGCGGTCCTGGATCCGGCTGAGGCGTTCCAGGTCGCTCGGGCTGCCGCCGTCTCGCACAAAATCCGCCTTCGCGAGGGCCCGGAAGTAGAACTCGTAAGCATCCTGAAACTTGCCCTGGCTCTCGAGTTTTTGACCTTCGTTGAGCGCCTTCCCCAACCGGCCGCAGGCGTGGCTCACCTGGCCGGCGTGCCAGGAGGAATAGAAGAGGTATGCTGCGACGATTGTGACGATGACGAAGCCGCCGACGCCCGACAGGATGCCGGCCTTGGCATTGGAGGACAGTCGGCTCCACCACGTGGCCCGCGAGCCGCCATAGAGGATGGGCGTGCCGCCTTTCATCATCTTGGCGACCGGACTTGTCACGGCGTCCTTCAGCCTCGTCCCTTCCGCGAGGCTCGCCCTGCAATGAGAACAAACTTGAGCGTCCACGGGGGCACTCCGACCGCAACGGGGACAGGGGCGTGTGGCGCGGGTGGCGGGGGGGGGCTGCACGAGTTCCTTGCCGCGATCCTTCCCGCTCGGCACCCGCAGGGACCGATGACAGTTCGGGCATGTGATGATGCTGCCCACCTTGGCCGAATTGGCCACCATGCTCCGCCCGCATGGACATCGGAACAGGATTGCCATCGAGTGTTCCCTTTCCGCGTGGAGTCTAGCCCCATTCCTCAGGAATCACAAGACCTCTGAGGCCGGCTTCGCTGCTGCGCCTGGGGCTTTTTCCTTCTCCGGAGTTCGCCCCTCGGCATCGCGGCTGTCAACCGGCAGGACCACGGTGAAAGTGGCTCCTTGGCCCGGCTCGCTTTCGACGGAGACTTCCCCGTCCAGCAGGCCTGCCAAGTCTTTTACGATGGAGAGCCCCAATCCCGTGCCGCGATATTGCCGCGTGTGACTCGAGTCCAGTTGCGTGAACCGCTCGAAGATCCGCAACTGCTGCTCCTTCGTGATGCCCGGCCCGGTGTCGGAGACGATAAAGGCGACCCGCTCGTCTTCGGCCGGCCGAACGGTCAGCCGGACCTCGCCTTCCTCGGTGAACTTGATCGCGTTCGACAGCAGATTATGCAGGATCTGCTGGACCTTTGCGCCGTCGGTAATCATAAGCGGTGTGGCCGGGTCCACTTCGTGGGTCAGTTTCAGTTGTTTTTCGGCCAGCAGGGGGCGAACCATGCCGCAGACGGCCTCGGCAACCTGCGGGATCGAAACCTCTTCGCACCGGACCTGAATACGCCCGGCTTCAATCTTCGCCAGGTCCAGCAAATCGTTAATCATCTCCAGGAGTGCCCGCCCGCTGGTCAGGATGTTCCGGGCATAGCGGCCTAGTTTCGGGTCCTGGGCGGCGGCCTCCGATTCGCTCAGAACCTGCGCGAAGCCGATGATGGAATTCAGCGGGGTCCGCAGTTCGTGGCTCATCGTCGTCAGGAACTTGTTTTTCACCTGGTTCATTTCAAAAAGGGCGACGTTCGCCGAGGCGAGTTCGTCGAGTTTGGCGTCGCGGACCGCGGTGGCCTCGCGCAGTTCCGACTGGGTCTCGGCCAGCCGGTCGAGCATGTGGTTCATGGCGTCGGAGAGGGCCTCGAGTTCGTCCGCCGTGTCGATCTCGCTCCGGACCTGCAAGTCCCCCTCGCTGACGCGGTCGGCCACCGTCTTGAGGTGCCTGACCGGCCGCACCACCATGTAGCGGAACAGCGCATAGAAGACCGCTACGGAAATGGCGACGACGAGGAGGGCGGCCAGGGTCAAGACGAGCCGGTTGGCCAGGAGCCCCTTGTTGCGTTCGCCGACGTCCAGTTTCAGGACAACCGCTCCCATCAGATCGCCCGCCTGGTAATTGCTGTGGCAGCCCAGGCAACCGGTTGTGGCGCGCAGCGCCCGGACGTACCGAAAGGTGTCACCCGCCTCGCGGAAGTATTGGTTCCCTTCGGGGTGTTTCAGAAACTCTCGGATGGCCTCCGTTTCGAACTCGCCCACGCCCGCCGGCACGGTTTGGGGCTGGGCGGGGGTCGGCGGCGCCAGCCGGACCAGTTTCGGTTCTCCCTCGCCATTCGCCCCGAACCGCTTGAGTTGCTCGGCGCTTTTTTTGTCCGCGGCGAAGCGGACAGCGTGCAGATTCTGGAGATAAGCCTGGGACTTGGCGCGCGCCAGGTCCGGGTCGCCCGAGCGGGCCAACCGGCCCATTTGCCACCAGGGCCACGACAGGCAGGCCACCACCGTCAGCAGGATGAACAGGGCGAAGAGGAGCCGCCCTCGCCGTTCGAGTGTGTTTTTTGACCCGCGCCTGTTTGCCATGGTTGACTTTTGGGATCCGAACGTCGCTGAAAAGAAAACCCGCTCACCCAATTTAGAGGAGACCGTATTCCTCGAGCGCGTTCTTCAGCATGTCGGCGTGCTCGGGCGACAAGTCTGTCATCGGGAGCCGCTTCTCATCGGATTCGAGCAGCCCCACCATCTTCATCGCCGCCTTGACAGGGATCGGGTTGGTCTCAATGAACATGGCGCGGCAAAGGGGAAAGAGGCGCTGGTGCGCAGCCCGGGCCGTCGCCACGTCGCCGGCCAGCATCGCGTCGGTCAACTGCTTCATATCTTTCGGGACGAGGTTCGCGACGACGCTGATGACGCCTTTGCCGCCAAGGGCCATCAGCGGAAGGGTGAGCGAATCGTCTCCCGACAGGACGGCCAGGTCACACCGCGCCAGGATAGCACTCGCCTGGTCCATCGAGCCGGTGGCTTCCTTGATAGCGACGACCTGCGGCAACTCGGCCAGCCGCGCCACCGTCTCGGGCGCCATGGTGACCCCCGTGCGGCCGGGGATGTTGTACAGGACCATCGGCAGGTCCACGGCCTCGGCAATCGCCGCAAAGTGGGCATACAGGCCGTCTTGCGTCGGCTTGTTGTAGTAAGGGCAGACCTGGAGCGATGCGTCGGCGCCGACGTCCCTGGCGCAGCGTGTCAGGTGAATGGCCTCGGCCGTCGCGTTGCCGCCCGTCCCCGCGACGACCGGAATCCGGCCTGCCGCACGGTCCACCACCGTCTTGATGATTCTCTTGTGTTCCTCGACGTTGACCGTCGGGCTTTCGCCGGTGGTCCCGACGGGGACAAGGCCGTCGGTTCCCTGTTCGACGTGCCAGTCAACGAGCCGTTCGATGGCCGGATAATCCACCCGACCGTTCTTGAACGGCGTCACAAGTGCCACAAGCGTTCCGGAGAACATGGCAGCCTCCTGTCGGGCTTCTCCGCTCAAGACCCCATTTTACCAACCGCCGCCGCGGTGTCCAGTTTTTACGAGGAACGCGGGGATGTGAGGGGTGCTGCACCCATCCGCGGGCTTCAGGGCCTTTGGGCTTGACCCCGGCGCGTCGGGCCGATAGAATTCCGTCCTTTTCGTGCCGCCCAATGGGAAGGCCCGGGGGGTTGCGGTACGATCCGGTTGTCTATTGGTCTAAGGAGACTTCTATGCCGGTTCCCAAGAGGCGAACCTCCAAAACGCGCAAGCGGAAACGCCGTTCACACCATGCCCTGGTGCCGGTGCAGACGGTTGAGTGCAAACATTGTGGGCGCCCGACGCTGGCGCACACGGTGTGCAGCAACTGCGGCTGGTATCGCGGCCGTCAGGTTGTCGAGGTCGAGGAGGAATAGCGGGTGCGGTTCGCGATCGATGCAATGGGCGGCGACTATGCCCCGCGCGAAATCATCCGCGGCGCCGTGGCTGCGCGCGACCTCCTGCCGGAGGATGACATTGTTCTCGTCGGCGACGCGGGCGCGATCGAGGCGGAACTGGCGGCGGCCGGCGCCGAGCGCGAGCGTCTCGTCATCGTCCACGCCTCCCAGCGCGTCGGGATGGCCGAAACGCCCGTTGAGGCCGTCCGCAAGAAGCCCGACTCGTCCATGAAGCGGGCGATGGAACTCATGGCCAGGCGCGAGGTGGACGCCGTCGTCAGCGCCGGCAACACCGGGGCGTTCGTGGCTGCCGCCCACATGGTGGCCAAACGTCTTCCCGGCATCCGCCGCCCGGGTATCAGCGTCGTCTTTCCCACCTTTCGCGGTCCCGTGGTGGTGATTGACGTCGGCGCGAACGTCGATTGCCGGCCCCGTCATCTCTTCCAGTATGGGCTGATGGCCAGCGTCTATGCCCGCAAGGTTCTCAAGGTCGAAAACCCCGCCGTTGGAATCCTCTCAATCGGCGAGGAGAGCATCAAGGGAAACGAACTGGCGCGAGAGGCGCGCGGACTGCTCGAGCAGTCCGACTTGAACTTCCAAGGCAACGCCGAGGGAAGGGACCTGTTCAGCGGGCGATTCGACGTCGTCGTCTGCGACGGCTTCGTGGGCAACATCGTCCTGAAGTGCGTCGAGGCCATGGCCGTGCACACCTTCCTGACGATTCGTGAGGAACTCAAAGTCTTGGACCCGGAGGTGACGGCGAAACTGGGCCCTGTCCTGGCGGACATCGAGCGCCGGCACGATTCGGCCGAATACGGCGGCGCGCCGCTCCTCGGCGTGGACGGCATCGTGATCATCTGTCATGGCGACTCGAAGGCCCGGGCCGTCGCCAATGCGTTTCGCGCGGCCGCCACCTGTGCCCGCACACAGGTCAACCGCGAAATCGTCGAGGCCGTCGCCCAGATGAAAGGGTCTGCCGCTTGACGAAGAGGGGCTCCCAGGTACGAAGCGCCAGAATCGTCGGCACGGGAATGGCCGTCCCCGAGCGCATCATGACCAATGAGGACTTTGCGCGCATCGTCGAAACGAGCGACGAATGGATCGTCCAGCGCACCGGAATGAAAGAACGCCGCATCGCCGAGCACGACCAGGCCACGGGCGACCTGGCCGTGGAAGCCTGCCAAAGCGCCCTCGACGACGCCGGCCTGGCGCCGCAGGATGTGGACCTCGTCATCTGCGCAACCATTACGGCCGACAACACGCTGCCGGCGACGGCGTGCTGGATTCAGGACCGCCTCGGATGTAAGAATGCCGGCGGCTTCGACCTGACGGCTGCCTGCAGCGGCCATCTGTATGCGCTGGCCGAAGCGCGGGCGAACATCTTGACCGGCCAGGCCCGAAACGTCCTCGTCGTCAGCGCCGAGACCCTTTCGAAGATCACCGACTATGCCGACCGCTCGACCTGCGTCCTGTTTGGCGACGGCGCGGGCGCCGCAGTCGTCCAGGCCTCCGACGAACCGGATACGGGCATCCTTTACACCACAGTTTACTGCGACGGCTCCGGGGGCGAGATGATGATCCTGCCCGCGGGCGGGTCGCGCCTCCCAGCGTCGCACGAAACGGTGGACCGGCGGCTCCATTATATGCACATTCGCGGACGCGAAGTCTTCAAGTTCGCCGTCCTCAAGATGCAGGAACTCATCGAAGAGTGCATGAAGGCGTGCCATCTCACGGTGGACGACGTGCGCCTCGTCGTGCCGCACCAGGTCAATACGCGCATCATCGACGCCTCCACCAGCCGCATGGGTTTCCCTCCCGAAAAGGTCTTCCTGAACATCCAGAAGTATGGCAACACGGGCGGGGCGAGCGTGGCGATGGCCCATCACGAGGCCCTGAAGGAGGGGGTTCTGGGTCCGGGCGACGTGGCTATCCTCGTCGCCTTCGGCGGCGGCCTGACCTGGGCCGGGGCAGTCGTCAAACACTAAGCGACTCGTGCGCAGCGCCTCCAACTAGCCGCGAGAGCGGCCATCCCCAGACGATTGGCGCGCACACACATTGCGCAACGCTGATGTATTGGCGGGCGATTTTGGGTGGAATTTGGGCCGATTCGGGCGATTTTGGAGGCCAAATCGGGCCTGGCGCTAGCGCCAAGGGGGTTTGAGGGCCGAAACGTTAAGATGGGCAAAGCGCTTTCGGGCGCTTTTTTCGAGTTTTTTTGAGTTTTTTGTCGGAATTGGACCCGAATTGTCGCTTTTGGACCCCCTTTTTACCCCCGACGTGTGCCGATACGATGATGCGTCCGCGGGCGTGTTTTCGCCGCCGGTTATGAGCGTATGCTCAAAATGAGTGCCGCCCGTTGCCCTCGCCCCGCGCGTCTTCCCGCCGTCTTCGGCCTGCCACATTGGCAGTGGCGGGACGACCAGTGCCTGAGTAACGGAGGCGGCGCGGCAGAAGGCGCCGGGGTATTTCCGATTTGCGATTGCAGATTGAAACGGCGAATGACCTAACGGCGAGAGCCATGCACCTCAGCCTGGGCGTCGATGTAGCGCGGCGACCAGACGTACTGGAACTCGGGGTCGAGGTCTCGGGGCCCGTGTCTTCGGCGTTTGAGCAGCAGCATCCAGTGGAAGCGCCGTGCCGCAGCATTTCTTAGCCAGGACCTGTTGGCCGGGCATCGGTTCTTCGCCCGAATGGCCGGAACAATTTCGCCCGGAAAAGCAGCCAACCGAAAACCAAAGCATTTATCACGATCGCCGCCGACACCGACCAAAGAAGTGAGGGATGAGAGAACCCAGATACTGCATACTCAACCTGCTCGCCCAACATCAGCCACCAGGCCCACGAGCGACCTCGAAGCAGCCCCCAACCCTCTATCAAGAACAGGATGCCGTAGATCAAAAGCCAGACACCGAATCCAATCCTGCCCGTGACGTGCACGGTGCCGAAAAGAGTCCACTTTTCCCAACCGGAGGGCTCTCCTCGGCCCAGAGCCAAAAACAGGATCCCACCCAACACGCACACGACGCCGGAAACATATGAGATCCATCCCAGGGCCACGACATCCCACGGCATCTTGTGCGGTGTGGACCGGACCTTCGATGTCCTTACGAGGGCTGGAGTTTGCATCACATCGTCTGCGGGCGTATCCTTGGCATCTGATTCCATCTGACGCCTCCTTTACACCTCAATTCTGGGGACACCCATAACCGGACGCGTCAAGCGTGTCCCGACCGGCGCGTCGATGCTCTGCAGGCTGAGGTATCGGGCGCTGTTTGGCTGCATGGTTATAGCCGCGTGGTCGCCGCGGCGACCATCCTACGTCTGCATGGTTATAGTATATGCCCTCGTGGGGGGTGAGTTCAAAATAATTGCATTGGACGCCAAGAGGCCGGGGCTTGCCGTGCAGCACGGAAGAAGTCGGTGGCGCTCAGGGCCACGTGACGACGCGGACGGGAGGTTCGCTGAGGGCGGTCTCGATGCGAAGGTCGGTCAATTCCTGTTCGACGGCCGCGAGGCGCTGCCGCAAGCGTTCATGTTCCTGTTGGCCGGCGTGGAACTTTTCGGCGTATCGGTCCTGCTCGGCGGCCCGGTCGCGTTCTTCGGTGAGGCGGGTCTTGAGGTTGCGCTCGGCCCGGGCGTCCCGGTCGCGTGCGGCTTTCAGGACGGCCGCCTCTTGCTGGATGAGCAACCCGACCAGTGCAGCGCGGAATGCCCGGAGATTTTTTTGCGCGGATTCGAGGGCCCGGCGAGCCTCGCGGACGGACGGATCCTCATCCTTCAAGCGGGCCTCGAGTTGATCGAGATGAGCCTGGAGGCGTTCAACCTTCTGCCGCGCGGCCACGACGGTCGGTTCTTGGTCTAGGGTCTCGGTGATCTTTGGGAGCGCGGCAAGTAGGGCCGAAAGGTCGCCGGTTTCGTCCGCCTTCTTTTTCGCCTCCTGAAATTGTTTCCACCGCGCTTCGGCTTCCTCGTGTTCGGCCTGTTTTCGTTCCAGCAGAAGGGTCAGGGTCTGGAGGCGAGCCTGGCTCTCCGTCTCCTCCTGGTTTGGGGTGACCAGACCGGCGGTTTTGCGAAGGTCGGTCAACTCGGTCTGGACCTTCTCCAATTGTCCGTGCAGCAGGTCGCGCTCGACTTCAAGGGTGCGGCAGCGGTTGGCGGAGGCCTGCTCCCCTCGGGCGCGCTCGACGTACTCCTGAAGCACGGCCCGGACGATGGCGGCCTTCCGGTCGGTCGGCGCGCCGGGGAGCCGGACGGAAATCAGCCGGGTTTCCGGGATGGCTTCGATGATGAGGTCGCGGCGAAGGCGGTCGGCGGCGTCCGGGCCGGTGTATCGGGTTTGCTCGACGCCTTCGTCGGCCAGGCGCGCAAGGGCGGCGGCAAGAACGGCGTCGGCGGTGAGGGCGGAGAC
>DATLBA010000074.1:0-58701 GCA_035527275.1 Phycisphaerae bacterium | reverse complement strand
CGGTCGGGCCGGGTCGAAGGCAATGAAAGGCTGTGCAGGAGCCTGCACCTTCTGCACAGTCTTCTTCTTTTGACCCGGCCCAGCCCGCGACGGGTATTCCGGCCACACCCATAACCGCCCGCGTCAAGGGCATCCCGGTTCCGCATTTTTACCCGCCGGTCTGGTGGGCGGGCCGCACTCCGCGTTCTCCCTCCCCCGTTTTTCACTGCCATTTTGGCAGCCTGGGCCCGACGAACGCATGGAGCAGGGCCGACGGGAAGGGCGGAAACACGCCCGCGGACGCATCATCGCATCGGCATGCGTAGGGGGTAAAAAGGGGGGCAAAAAGCGCCAATTTGGGGCCAATTCCGCCAAAAAACTCAAAAAAGTCGAAAAAAGCGCCCGAAAACGCCTTACCCATCTTAACATTTCGGCCCTCAAACCCCCTTGGCGCAAGCGCCAGGGCCGATTTGGCCTCCAAAACGGGCCAAAATCCCCCAAAACCCACCCCAAATCGCCCGCCAACACATCGGCCCTACTCAATGTGTGTGTGCCAATCGCCCACGGGCGGCGCCCCGTGGGGTGTGCCGCTCGCTTCCACCTCCGCCGAGGTTTACCCGCCTGTGGCGGGCTCCGGCGGGCAAGCACGCTCGCGGCTAGTTGGAGGCGCTGCGCACGTGCCGCGGCACGGGTGCCGGAATACGGCCTTGACAGGCCTCCTTTCTGCCCGTATAGTGCCCGACCTGTGCCGGGGGCGACCGGGCCGACGTGTGCTCGGACGCCTGCTTTCGATCGAATGGAAACGGGCAGCGAGCAGCCGGATGAACGTGAAAACACAGTTTCTCAAACCCGAGCAGGTGGATCGGACCTGGTGGGTCGTGGACGCCGCGGACCAGGTGCTCGGCCGACTGGCGGCCCGCATTGCGCCGATTCTGATGGGCAAGCACCGGCCCACCTACACGCCGAACCATGACACCGGCGACCACGTCGTCGTCATCAATGCCGAGAAGATCCGCGTGACCGGCTCCAAGGCCCGCGCCAAGACGTACGACTGGTACACGTATTTTCCGGGCGGCCACAAGGTTGTCACGTACGAGGAGATGATTAAGAAGCATCCGACGCGGCCGGTGGAACTGGCGGTGCGGCGGATGATGCCGAAAGGCCGCCTCGGGCGGAAAATGTTCGCCAAACTCAAAGTGTACGCGGGGGCCGATCATCCGCATCAGGCCCAGCAGCCGCAGGAACTCAAACTCTAAGGCGCTGGGGCGCGAATCCGAATCGCCCCGCCGGGAGGAAAGCGACGTGACCGAAGCACCGGCCGAAATCACCAAGGCCAATCCGATCTGGGGGACCGGCCGCCGCAAGACGGCCGTCGCCCGCGTGCGGCTCCTGCCGGGCAAGGGCAAACTGCTCATCAACAAGCGCGAGGTCGACGATTACTTCAGCCAAGAGAGAGATCGCCAGAGCGCCCGAAGCCCCCTGGTCGCCACCAACCAACTGAAGGCGTATGACATCTTCGTGAACGCCAAAGGCGGCGGACCGACCGGCCAGGCCGAAGCCGTCAAACTCGGCATCGCGCGAGCCCTCAGGAAGGCCGACCCGTCGCTGGAGCCGACGCTCCGAGGGGCCCGTCTCCTGACGCGCGACCCGCGGATGGTGGAACGCAAGAAATACGGCCAGAAGGGCGCACGCAAGCGATTCCAGTTCTCCAAGCGCTAGCACCGCCGGGTCAGAACTCTCGTGCGAGCGGCTCTTTGGACAGGGCCGCTCGTTTTTTTCGCACGTTCGGCGTGACAGGCGGCCTCGCCGCCTTTACAATACCACCGGTTCGCGGCGGGGTTTCCCGAGCCGCCCGCGGAAGCGCGCGGGCATGCGAACCTGCCGGCCCAAGGCCGCCACGCCGTGGAGGAGAAAAGGCGATGACACGCGTAGGCATCATCGGAGCAAGCGGATATGCCGCAGGGGACCTGATGCGCCTCCTTTTGGGCCATCCGGAGGCCCGGATCGTCGCCCTGGCGGACCTGCCCGAGAAGTGCGGGCCGCTCGAGAAACTGTTTCCGCAGTTCAGCGGCCGCCTGGACCTGGAGGTCGAGCCGGCCGATCTGAAAGCGATGGCGGCGGCGTGCGACGTCGTCTTCCTCGCGCTGCCCCACACGGTCAGCCTGATGTACGTGCCGACGCTGTTGGACGCCGGCGTGCGGGTCATCGACTTTTCGGCCGACTACCGCCTCAAGACCCCCGGCCTGTACAAGAAGACCTACGGTCAGGCGGCCGATGAGGCGAACCTCGAGCATGCCGTGTATGGCTTGCCGGAACTCTATCGCGACCGGATTCGGCGCGCGCGGCTCATTGCCAACCCCGGCTGCTATCCGACAGGGGCGATCCTGGGCCTCGCGCCGCTCGCGCGCGAAGGGCTGGTTGCGCCGAGCGATATGATTATCGACTCCAAGAGCGGCGTCAGCGGCGCCGGCCGCACGCCCAAGCTTCTGACTCACTACCCCGAGTGTAACGAGTCGCTTGCGGCCTACGCCATCGGGACGCACCGCCACCAGCCGGAAATCGTCGAGCAACTCTCGCTTCTGGCGCGGGCGGAGGTCGAGTGCCTCTTCGTGCCGCACCTCGCGCCGATGGACCGCGGCATCGAATCGACCGTTTACGCGCGGCTGCTTCAGGACCTTTCCGGCGGCGATTTGGCAAAAATGTATCACGAGGTCTATGACGACGAGCCGTTCGTGGTCGTCCGCGACGAGCCGCCGGCCACCAAGCACGTCGCCGGCACCAACTACGTCCACGTGTATCCGACGGTCGCGGGGGGACGAGCGGTCGTCAGCGTGGTCCTCGACAACCTGACGAAGGGTGCCGCCGGCCAGGCCCTTCAGAACATGAACCTGATGTTCGGTCACGAGGAAACGGCGGGATTGAAATGACACGCGCCGGCAACATTCAGGTTGACACGGGGCTGGGCGTTACCGTTCCGAAGGGGTTCCGGGCGGGTGCGGCGGCGTGCGGCCTTAAGGAAACGGGAGCGCCCGACGTGGCGGTCCTCGTGTGTGAGACGGACGCCCAGGCCGCTGCCGTTTTCACACAAAACCGCGTCGCAGGCGCGCCGGTTCTCGTCAGCCGCGAACACCTGGCACGCGGGCGCGCGATGCGCGGCATCGTGGTCAACAGCGGAAATTCGAACGCCTGCACGGGCGAGCAGGGCCTGGCCGACGCCCGCGAGATGACCCGTCTGGCGGCCGAGCAGATCGGGTGCGCAGCCGAACAGATGCTCGTGGCCTCGACCGGCGTCATCGGCCACGCGCTGCCGATGGGGAAGATCGAAAGGGGTATCCGGGCGGCGTGCGCGGCACTGGCGAGCGGCCCGGAGGCGGACGACGCGTTTGCCCGCGCCATCATGACAACCGATACGCGGCCCAAGCAGGCCGGCGCCCGAGTTCAAATCGGCGGTCGCGCGGTTACTATTGCCGGCGCCACCAAAGGCGTCGGCATGATTGCGCCGAACATGGCGACGACGCTGGGGTTCCTGGCGACCGACGCAACGGTCGCGGCGTCCCTGCTCCAAATGATGCTTTGTCGCGCTGCCGACGCCACGTACAACTGCCTCACGGTGGACGGCCACACCTCGACGAGCGACACGCTCGTCCTCATGGCGAGCGGCCGGGCGGGCGCCGAACCGGTGGCGAAAGGGTCGCCCGAAGCCGAGACCTTCGAGGTCGCGCTCGCGGCTGTCTGCGAGAGCCTCGCCCGCCAGATTGTCGCCGACGCCGAGGGCGGGACCAAGGTGATTGAGATCCGGGTGACGGGCGCGGCAAGCGAGGCGGAAGCTCGCCGGGCCGCCCGCGCCATCGCCGACAGCCCCCTCGTCAAGTGCGCGTTTTTCGGCGAAGACCCGAACTGGGGCCGAATCGTCTCGGCCGCCGGCGCCGCCGGCATCTCCTCGGAGCCCGAAACGATGCGCCTTATGCTTGGCGGCGTCGTCCTCTTCGACGGCGGCGGACCGGTCGAAGCCGACGCCACGCGCCTCGAGAAAATCATGAAGGCTCACGAGATCGCCGTGCACCTGGACCTTGGCGCCGGTGGGGGTGAGGCGCGCTGCCTGACGTGCGACCTGACGGACGAATACGTCCGAATCAACGCCCACTACACGACCTGACGATGAGTGTGTCCGCAACGGTTATCCGCGCCCGTTGGCTCATTCCGGCGCGGGCTCCCGCGATAGAGGACGGGGCGGCCGTCTGCGCCGATGGGCGGATTGTGCGCGTCGGTCCGTGGTCGAAAATTAAACCCCACGTCGGGCCCGGCGATTCTGTTGAGGCGTTTTCCGACGGCGCGATTCTGCCGGGTTTCGTCAACGCCCACACGCATCTCTCCCTGTCGGACCTGGCGGGCAAGTTTGCGCCGACGTCCGACTTCGCCGGATGGATAGCCCGCCTTGTGGCCAAGCGCCTGGTCCGCACGAAATCTGCGATCCGGCGGTCGGTGCGAAAGGGAATCGCCGAGGGCCTGGCCGCCGGAACCGTCGCAGGCGCCGACGTGACGCCCGATGCCGCCTGGAGCGGGGAGTTTTCGGAGCCTGCGGGGCGGTGGACCGTGTTCGGCGAACTGGTGCGCTTCGGCCCGGCGGGCCTGAAGCGCCTCCGGCACACCGTCAAGACGCTTGAAGGCATCGGGGCAGCCGGCCTGCGGGTGGGCCTGGCGCCTCACGCCCCATACTCGACCGGCCTGGATGTGTATCGGGAAGCCCGACGTGAGGCGGACCGGCGCGGCTGGCCGCTTTCGACTCACCTGCACGAAACGCCGGATGAGATTGCGTTCACCGAGAGTGGCAGCGGAAGCCTCTACGACCTCATCGCCAGGTATGGATTGCTGCCGCGCGGGTGGCGTCCGGCGGGCGTGCGGCCGATTCCGATGCTGGCCGAGGCGGGGTTTTTCAGCGGGGCGGTGCTCGCGGCCCATGCGAACTATCTGACGGACGAGGAGATTAGGATTCTTGCGCGCAGCGGCTCCAGCGTGGCCTGGTGTCCGCGCAGCCACGCGTTTTTCAAGCACGCGGACCATCCGTGGCGGCGGCTCCTGGCGGCAGGGGTGAACGTCTGCCTCGGGACCGACAGCCTGGCCTCCAGCCCGAGCCTTTCGGTTCTCGACGAGATGCGTTTTCTTTTTGGGCGGCATCCGGACGCGGACGCCCGGACGCTGCTTCGAATGGGCACGCTGGACGGCGCGCGATCGCTCGGGTTGGAAGGTGAACTCGGCGACCTGGCCCAGGGGATGCGGGCCGACTTTGTCGTCGTGGGCCCGATCGCGGAAACCGCCGACCCTCTCGGCGCCATCCTCTCGGGCGAAGGGAACCCGGTGAGAACCTTCCTCGGCGGGAAAGAAGGCAAGAAAGAAGAGGAGACGCGAGCCGCTTGATGGCCCCGGCCCAGAGGGCCCCGTACGGGCCTGCGGCGGGCAAAGGCCCATAAAATGGGCCTCAGCAAGCCTGCCATCATCCGTGGTCACACCCTCTTCGGCGGATCTTACGATTCCGGCTTGAAAGTGGACTAGCGCGCGTGGATAATCAATGGTACCGGCATCCAACGGGACGGGCCGCCGGATGGACTTGGAAGGAGGGGAGCGCCATTGTGACTGCGAAAGAGAAGGCGGCAGAGGTTATTTCGCGGCTTCCGGACAATGCAACGGTGGCCGACATCATTGGGAAACTATACGTCCAACTCAAGGTAGAGGCGGGCCTTCGCCAACTGGACGAGAGCAAGGGCATTGAGCATTCCGAGGCAAAGGGGCGCCTCAAGAAATGGCTCACCTGATCTGGTCACCTCAAGCCGTCTCCGACCTGGAGGCCATCTGCGACTACATAGCGAAGGACTCCCAAGAGTACGCCTGCATTGTTGCCCGTCGGATTGTCAACGTGGTGGAAAGCATACCCGACCACCCTGGGGCCGGGCGGATGGTGCCCGAATGGCAGACGCCGAGTCTTCGAGAAAGGATTGTCGGCAGTTACCGGGTGATTTATCGCGCTGGACCGGAGGCGGTTGAGATCGTGACCATTATCCACGGCGCGCGAGTGTTCCGGGAACTTTAGAGCCGTTTTTCTCGCCAGACCGGTCAAACGGGCCTCCGCCCGCCATAGTCGCCGACGCGCCAAAGCCGCTATGGCGACGGCGCGGGCTATGGCCCGCAAGCGGATGGCCCGAAATCCCTCTTGGTGAAATAAGCCGCGCTTGGGTTCGTTTAGTCTCTAAATCGGCTCGGATTGCGTTCTTGCGCGTGGGGAGTCCGGCATTGCGGCGGGGGCTGCGGTGCGATACACTGGCACACCCCCACCGGGTGGATTGGGAAGGCGGCAATGGTTTCGGCAAGTGGCTTGCGGACAGTAGTTTACGTGGTCGTGGGCTGCGCCGCACTTGCGGCGGGTGGCTGCTCCGCTACCTATTACACCGAGGACGCCGACCGGGAGGTGTACGAAATTGTAGCCGACAAACAGGACGCGGCCCTTGGCCGCGCGCTTCTGTTCTCGGTCGAGCCGGACAAGGCGATCCAGGATTTCTTCGGCGAAGTGGGCGAGCGGGCGGGACCGAGGCCGGAGGCGGAACCGGAGGGCGAGCCGACCGAAGCGCTGCCCGAGCCCGGCCCGGAGGCGATTACGATCACCGCGGCCGACGCCCTGCGCCTGGCGGTCCTGGCGAACCGCGATTACCAGACCCGGAAAGAAACCGTTTACCTGGCGGCACTTACGCTGACGTTCCAGCGGTACCTGTTCCGGCCGCACCCGTTTGCCACGGGCACGGTGGACCTGGAGAACGACCAGGGGGACCGCGAGCGCTCGTTCGCCGGCACGAGCGATCTGGGTTTCTCGCAGCGACTGGCGGACGGGGCGCTGGTGACGGCCTCGCTGGGCCTTGCGGCGCTAAAGTATATCAACCAGGAACTGGGCGACACGCTGAGTTCGACGCTGGACTTCAGTCTCCAGCAGCCGCTCTGGCGCGGGGCAGGCCGGCGCATCGTCCAGGAGAACCTGATCCAGTCGGAGCGGAACACCCTGTACGCGGTCCGAACGTTCGCCCGTTTCGAAAAGACCTTTGCCGTCAGTGTCGCCACCCAGTATCTGCGGGTGCTGGAGCGGCGGCAGATTGTGCTCAACGAATGGCGCAACTACCAGAGCCTCAAGGAGGGACGCGAGCGGGCCGAGTGGCTGGCCGAGGCGGACCGCCTGCCGGAGTTCCAGGTGGACCAGGCCAAACAGGACGAACTTCGGGCGTATAATAGTTGGATCGTCGCGCGGGAAAGTTACCTGAACGCCCTCGACAACTTCAAGCTCGTGCTCGGCATCCCCGTCGAAAGCCCCGTCGTCCTGGACCCGAAGGACCTGGAGCGGCTGGCCCCGGCGGGGCTGGTCGAGATGGAGCCGGGGCAAGCAGACGTGGGTGTCTGGGAGGCCGTGGCGAAGGCGCTCCAGGAGCGCCTGGACCTGGCGAACGCCCAGGAGGGTCATGAGGACGCCGAGCGAAAGGTCGTTGTCGCGGAGGACGGTCTCAAAGGGGACGTGGACCTGGTGGCGAGCATCGGGTATGCCTCCGGCGCGAACCGGGGCGCCCAATCGGCGCGACTGGCGTTCCACCAGGGAGATTACTCAATCGGCCTGGAGATTGATCTGCCGATTGACCGGCTGAGCGAGCGAAACGCCCTGCGGGAGACCCAGATCGACCGCGAGCAGGCCGGGCGGGCCCTGTCGTTGCTGGAGGACCAGATCGTCCTGCAGGTCCGGGAAGCATACCGCGGTCTGGAGCAGTCGCGGCAGAGTTACGATATCCAGCAACTAAGCGTCGAGTTGGCCGACCGCCGCGTCGAATCGACCGAACTATTGCTTCAGGCGGGGCGGGCCAGCCAGCGGGACGTGCTCGAATCGCGGCGGGCACTCGTCGAAGCGCGGAATGCGCTCACGCGAGCCCTGGTGGACCATACGATCGCGGGCCTCGAGTTCCAACGGGATGTCGGGACGCTCGTGGTTGACCAAGAAGGACAAATTCATGGCTGGAGTCTCTCTGAGAATCCGTAAGGTGAAACAGGCCCTTCCGAGAAAGGCCTGGTATGCGGTCCTGGGCGGGGGGGCCGCTGTGGTCGTGGCGCTGGCGCTGGTGAGCCTGCGCGGCGGGGGCGCGGACAGCCCCGGCGGCGGCGAAACCACCCGCGCCATCCGCGACCGCTTCGTCGTCACCATCGTCGAGAGCGGCGAAGTGGACGCCAAGGAATCCAAAGACGTCAAGTGCGAAGTCGAGGGCCAAAGCGCCATCGTCTGGGTCATCGAGGAGGGGAAAGTCGTCGAAAAGGGTGGCAAGTTGGTCGAGTTGGACGCGACGAACCTCGAGGACAGACTGACCAGTCGCCTCAGCGCGTACCGAAGCGCGAAGGCGGCCTACGAGCAGGCCGAGAAGCAGTACGAGATTCAAAAGAGTACCAACGAGAGTCTCCTTTCCCAAGCCAGCCTGACGACCAAGTTTGCGCTGCTGGACCTGAAGAAATACCTGGGCGATGCACTGGCCGAGAGACTTATCGCTTCGGAGGACCCTGTGGACTTCGCCAACTACGCGCACAACGAGGCGCTCGGCGGCGAAGCGCTTCAGAAAAGGCGGGACCTGGAGACGGGGATTGACCTAGCGAACGAGGAACTGTCGCGTGCCGCAAGCAAGGTCGAGTGGACGCGGAAGTTGGAGGGGAAGGGCTACGTCACGGGGAGCGAACTCGAGGCGGACGAACTGGCCTACCATCGCCGCGAGGTCGAGTTGGGGCAGGCGAAAACGGCGCTCGACCTGTTCCTGCGATACGACTTTCCCAAGACGGCCGAGCAGCGGTTCACCGACTGGGTGGAGGCGGAGCGCGAGTACGCCCGCGTCAAGGCCCGTTGCGAAAGCGAACTGGCCAGCGCGCAGAGCAAACTCGAAGCGGCGAAAGATGACTTCGAGCAGGAGGAAAGGCTCCTGGCGAAGGCCCGCGAGCAGGTGGAAAAGGCGGTCATCCGCGCCCCGCAATCGGGTATGGTCGTTTATTACACGGGGAGCCGGCGATGGGACAATGTCGTCATCGAACCCGGCGCCATCGTCCGCCACCAGCAGACGCTCATCAAACTGCCGAACCTCGAGGAGATGATCGTCAGCGCGAAGGTGCACGAGTCGGTCGTCAAGCAGGTCGCGTCCGGCGCGCCGGCCTACGTGACCATCGACGCCCATCCGGAGAAACGCCTGACGGGCCGGGTGACCAAGGTGGGCGTCATGCCCGACCGCAGCGCCTCGTGGCTGAACCCCGGCCTGAAGACCTACCTCACCGAGATTACCCTGGACGAGACGCCGGCGGGCCTGAAACCGGGAATGAGCGCCCAGGTCGAGATTCAGGTGGTGGACCGCCCGGGCGTCCTCCAGGTGCCGGTCTCGTCGGTCCACCTGGACAAGGGCTATCAGGTGGTTTACGTCAGGACGCCGCGCGGGCCCGAGGTCCGGCGCGTCGAGGTCGGCCTGTCGAACGACCGGACCGTTGAAATCGTCTCGGGCCTCAAGGAAGGCGAAATGGTGCATCTGTACAAGCCCGACGGGGCGCCGGAACTGGACGTTCCCGAAAAGGCAAAGGAACCGCTCCTGCCGCCGCCCTTCGAACCCGAACCCGGGGAGGCCGCAGAGCCGAGCGCGGACCAACCGAAACCCGACGGACGGCGCGTCCGGCAGCGGCCTGAGGGAGCCGCAGCACCCAATGCGAACCGACCGAAACCATGAGCCTCGCCGAACTCGTCAATCTGCGAAAGACCTACCAGATGGGGAGCGACGTCGTCGTCGAAGCGCTCCGTGACGTGAGCCTCACCATCGAGGAGGGCGAGTACCTCGCCGTCATGGGCCCGTCGGGGTCCGGCAAGAGCACGCTCCTGAACCTGATCGGCTGCCTGGACCGGCCTACGAGCGGCCGGTACCTGCTCGGGGGGGAGGATGTCTCGCGCCTGTCGGACGGCGAACTGAGCGAGGTGCGCGGCCGGCAGATCGGATTCGTCTTTCAATCGTTCAACCTGATTCCGCAATTGACGGCCCTCGACAACATCGAGGTGCCGCTTTTTTATCAGGGCGTCCACCGGCGGGAGCGCCGCCGCCGGTCGCGGGAACTGGCCGAGCAGGTCGGCCTCGGCGCCCGCGCGCGCCACAGGCCGATGGAACTCTCGGGGGGCGAGCAGCAGCGCGTCGCCATCGCCCGGGCCCTGGTGAACGACCCGCTCATCGTCCTGGCCGACGAGCCGACGGGCAACCTCGACTCGAAAACCGGCGAAGAAATCCTCGTGCTGTTCGACGGGCTTGCGGCGCGCGGCCGGTCGCTGGTGGCCGTCACGCACGACGAATCCATCGGCGCCCGCGCCCACCGCGTGGTGCGCCTGGCGGACGGTGTTGTCGTGAACCCGGAAGGTACGAACTAGCGGCATTGGCGGTCAAGCATGTGGTCCTTCGAGTCAACCGAGATTCTGCGGCTCGGATTCGAGAGCCTCTTTCGGCACCCGGGCCGAAGTGTCCTGACGATGCTGGGCATCCTGTTCGGCGTCTGCGCGGTCATCGCCACGATGGCCGTCGTCGAGGGCATCAGCGCCAAGATGCAGGAAGAGGTCCTGCGGATGGGCGCCACGAACATCATCATCGAGGCGGTCAAGCCCCCTGAGGACACCGGTGCGAGCAGCGGGCGCCAGGGAGAGGCGCTCGCCTACGGCCTCACGTATGAGGATGCCGCGCGCATTCAATCCAGCATTGGGGGCGCCGAGGTGGTTGTCCCTGCCCGGCGGATCCGAACGACGGCGCGCTACCTGACCCGCCGCACGCGCGTCGAGGTGATGGGCGTCGTCCCGTGGTATAAAGAGGCTTACACGCTTCGGATCGCACGGGGCCAATGGCTTGCGCACCTGCACGAGGAGAACGTCGCCAACGTGTGCGTCCTGGGGACCCCGGTGGCACAGGACCTGTTTCCCCATTCGGACCCCATCGGCCGGAAGGTCTGGCTGGCCGACCAGACGTACCGGGTGATTGGCGTGCTGGCGCCGCGCGGCGGAGCGTCCGCGGGGAGCGGGGCCGGCAAGGAAGAGTTCGACCGCGTAGTCTATATTCCGCTGCGTGCGGCGAGCAAGCGGTTCGGCGAGACGCTCGTGGACTTCGCCGCCGGCTCCCGCAGCATCGAAATCTGCGAACTGCACGAAATTACCGTCAAGTTGGCCGAGGCCGAGCAGGTCCGCCCGGCCGCACGCATCATCACCAGCCTCCTGGAACGGTACCACGACCCGAAGGAAAAGGACTGGAGCATCAAGGTCCCGCTCGAGCGGCTGGAGGCGCTGGAGCGGACCAAGTGGCTGTTCGTGGTGCTCGGGATGAGCGTGGCGGCGATCAGCCTTTTGGTCGGCGGCATCGGGATCATGAACATCATGCTGGCGAGCGTCACGGAACGGACCCGCGAGATCGGCATTCGCCGCGCCCTCGGCGCCAAACGCCCCGACATCGTCGGCCAGTTCCTCGTCGAGACGGTGCTGCTAAGCGCGGTGGGCGGGACGGTGGGCGTTCCGGTCGGCTGGGGACTGGCGTCGTCCATTCCGTGGCTCCTCTCGAAGGCGGCGACCAGCCTGGGCGTCGGCGGCGAAGCGGCATTGGCGGGACTCTCGCAGACGATTGTCACGCCGGGGGCCGTGGCGCTGGCGCTCGGCGCCAGCATCCTCGTGGGCGTGGTTTCGGGCGTCTATCCGGCCTACCGCGCCGCCTACATGGACCCGATCCAGGCGCTGCGGCACGAGTGAAAGACGAATATCGAACCCGTCTTCGTCCCCGCCGGGACTACGCCGGGCCGGGGCAAGGAATGTCGAACCGTAGAAGGATGAAGTGAACGGCCCTGACCCGTTGTGTATTCACTTGTCCGCGCTGATCTATACGAATCTGTGGCGTAGCCGTCAAGTTCGCTCAAGAAAGTTATTGCGAACAACCCATCCCTGGATTATCATGGCGCTGATGAACGGCGGGCTCGTGCTTCGTAGCGAAGTAGCCCTTCGCTACTTCGCAGAGTAGCACCGGATGGGGCTTCGGATCGGGTCACGCCGAACAGCAATTTCCACCTACTTCCGTAACGCGACCGAGGAGGGGCAGCGCATGCGGTGTTTTGTCTGCCGGCGAGACATAACTGAAAGCGAACCTGGAACCTCCTTCCACTGTGACAGGTGTGGCTTTTCAGGCACTATCCACGATGCGTGTCTAGGCGAGCCATCTTCCGCCGTGGGTGGTTTCGGGCCAGATTTGCGTTTTCTTTCGGGTATTGTGTGGGTGCACAACATCTGCCCCCGATGCAAAGAAATGTTCTCCAAGCCGGTTGAGGGAGTTGAAGAAGCAGTAATAGACGAGATCATTGCTTGGCTCGACGTCATGGACGAGGTAGATCATCTTCCACTGCCTGTGACCGAGAAGGTGTCCACTCCAGAGTGGACCGCCGCACTGGCTGGGCTGGCGGAGATTGGAAACGCAATAGACAAGAAGGGAGGCCTTGACCTAATGCAAAAGGCCTTCTCTCGCGTGCATAACAAGAGCGGCCGCCGAGGCAGTTACCTTGATCGAGCATGGAACGGGATCGGACAATGGCAGGCCTAGTTGTGGAAGTGGAGCAGAGGTCGCAGGAATGAGTCTGCCGAACAACGTGCTGTACCCCTACGCGGGTTCCGCTGCGCTCCGCCGGTGAGAGAAGGCGCGGGTGTTAGAGGTACTCCTTGTCAATCCGCACCTGGCCGCAGGCGAGGCAGCGGCCCGTCGGCAGGCTCAGGGCGGTGAGCCCGTCGAACCGCACCGGCGGGCAGGAGCGGGCCTAAGCGGTTTCAGATAAGTTTTGCGCGGTGGGTCTCCGCACCCACCGCGCAAAACATGCTGTGTCGGCGGCGGGTACGGAGACCCGCCGCGCACGTAAACCTTGTGCCCGGTCGAACACGGTGGGGACAAAACACATCTGAAACCGCTTGGAGGCTCTCTCAAATCCCCTCTCCCCTAGCGGGAGAGGACCAGGGTGAGGGGGCGATGGGGGGACTCGAAGCGCTTTCACCCTCACCCCCTCCCTCTCCCATCGAGGGAGAGGGAGTTATGAAACGGCCGCTTAGTCGGGCGCTTCCCAATCCCACTCGAAGCGATTACTTCACGACCAGCACCGGGCAGGTGGCGCGGTCGATGATTTGCTGGCGCTGTCGGGCCACAAGGTCGCGCGTGATCTTCGACGATTGAAAGCCGCCCAGCGTAATCAGGTCCACGCCGCGATCCCGCACTTCCTTCGGCACGACGGTCTCGACGTTTCCGGTCACGAGCACTTCTTCGACGACGACCTTTCGATGGAGGGCGCGCTGGCGGATTTCGGCGAGTTGGCGGCGGGCGCTTTCCTCGAGTTCCTTCTCGAACTCGCCCATTTCGGCGTCCACCAGGATCCGCTCGCTCAAGAGTTGCCGCAGCGTCTCGGTATCGACGACGGCGAGGGCCGTCAGGCGCGCCCCCAGGGCGCGCGCCAGTTCGATGGCCCGATCGGCGGCGTTGAACGATTCCTCGGTCCCGTCCGCCACGATGAGGATATGGTTGACCGGCGACTTAGCCATGGCCCTCGCCCCCTTCCACCGCACCTGCACCCTGCTCTGCGTAGCCCGCTACGCAGGGCGAAGCAGAGAGGCGGTTCTTGACCATCTTCATGATAACCAGCGTTTCGCGTTCGCGGTCCTCGAGGCTCGCCGAAATATAGGCAATCGTTTCCGTGTAGTCCGGGATGAAGATTTTGCTGAGCGCGTTGGTCCGTCGCTGGGTCCGCTTGAGTTCCCGCGCCAGCCTGAGGACGCTCGTTTCCAGTTCCGCCAACTCGCCCACCAGCCGCAGCGCTTCGACGAACCGGCGCATCGCCACGTCGGCGTGGGCGCTGGTCCCGCTCACGCCGAACTGGGCGCCCGGCGCTTCGGTTTGCACCGTCACCTCAGGGATCCGTATGCCCATCACGCCCTGGTCGGCAATCTGGACGTCGTGGTCGAGGCGGACGGCCAGGGCGGCCCGGTCCACGGCGTCGGAGCCCACGTCAAGCAGCGCCTCGGAGAGAGCCGCGAACGCACGGCCCGTGGCCTCGGCGACACGGCGTTCGGCGTCGCGGGCGCGGCCGAGGCGGCTCATCAGTTCAAAGGTGAGAATCTGCCGCTTCTGCTCGAGCAGGTCGTACCCTTCCTGCGCGAACTCCAGTTGTCGCGCAAGCGCCAGGTAACTCGACTTCGTCGGCGGCACATTCAGTTTGGCCATCGTTATCCCTTTGCTGCACTACGGCGAACGGCACGCGCCGGCTAAGCGTTTGTCGCGCCGGGCGACGCGGCTTCGCCCTTCTCGTCGGGTGAGGCAACCGTGCCCTCGCGATAATGTTCCGCGAGCATCGCGTCGCTTACGCGGTGGAGTTCCTCGCGCGGGAGCATCGAGAGGACGTCCCACCCGATCTCCAGGGTGGTCTCGATGTCGCGGTTCTCGTATTCGCCCTGGCTCAGGAACCGGCGTTCGAACGCCTCACCGAACTCCATGTACTGCTTGTCCAGCAGGCCCAGTTCCTCTTCGCCGATGACGTCGGCCAGGCCCCGGACGCGTTTCACATGGGCGTAGCAGGCGAACAACTGGCTGGCGAGGACCGGGTGGTCGGCCCGCGTGAAGCCCTCGCCGACGCCGTCTTTCATCAGGCGCGACAGGCTCGGCAGCCCCGCAATCGGCGGATAGATGCCGCGCTGAAACAGGTCGCGGTCCAAGACGATCTGTCCCTCGGTGATGTAGCCTGTCAGGTCCGGCACGGGATGGCTGATGTCGTCGGCGGGCATCGTTAGAATCGCCATCTGGGTGATCGAACCGTCGGACCCCTTGACGCGCCCGGCGCGCTCGTAGAGGTTCGCAAGGTCCGAGTACAGGTAGCCCGGATAGCCCTTTCGTCCGGGGATCTCTCCGCGCGCCGTGCCGACCTCCCGCAGCGACTCGCAGTAGTTTGTCATGTCGGTCAAGAGGACCAGAACGTGCTGGCCTTCGTCGAAGGCGAGGTGTTCGGCCAGGGTCAGGGCGACGCGCGGCGTAAGGAGCCGCTCGACGCTCGGCGCGTCGGCCAGAGAGAGGAACATCGCCGAGCGGGCCAGGGCGCCGGAGTCCTCGAAGTTCCGGATGAAGAAGTCGGCGACGTCGTGCTTGACGCCCATGGCGGCAAAGACAAGGGAAAACCGGCTTTCCTCCTCCAGCAGCCGCGCTTGCCGAACAATCTGGGCCGCAATGCGGTCGTGCGGGAGGCCGCTGCCGGAGAAAATGGGCAGTTTCTGGCCGCGAACGAGCGAGTTCATGCCGTCAATCGCCGACAGACCCGTCTGGATGAACTCGCGCGGATACTGGCGGGCCTGAGGGTTAATCGGCAGGCCGTTGATGTCCCGCCGGTCGGCCGAGAGGGGCTCGGGGCCCGAGTCCATCGGGCGCCCCAGGCCGTCAAAGACGCGGCCGAGCATCCGGCGCGACACCGGCAGGCGCAACGGTTCGCCGAGAAATCGGACACGCGTCGCCTCGTTCGACAGGCCTTCGGTTCCTTCGAGGACCTGGATGACGGCGGCGGTGTCGGACACGTCGAGGACGCGGCCCAGGCGCGGGCGGCCGTCGGGGCCGACCACCTCGACGAGTTCGTCGTAGCCGACGTCGCGGACCCGCTCGACCACGACGAGCGGCCCGGCGATTCGGGCTGTGCCCACATACTGAAGCCCCCGGTCCTGGATGTCCGATGCGAAGTCCGACACGGCTTCTTGTCCCCTACTTGACATACTCCCGTTCGAGCGCGTCGAGTTCGGCCGCCACGTCCGCCTCGCACTGATCGAGTTTGTCCATCTCGTCGTTGCCGATCTCGTTCTTGGCGCGGAGGATTTTCGGCACGCACTTCAGTCCGCGCAGGCGCACCAGCGGCGCCCCGGCCTGGATGAGTTTTTGCGCGCGGCGGTAGAAGGTCATAATGAGCCTGAGGAGCGCGACCTGGCGTTTGGGCGAACAGAAGGCGTCCTTCGCTTCGAATGCGTTCTGGGCCAGAAAACCGTCCTTCAGCATGTCGGCGGCAAACAGGATGAGGCGCTGTGTGTCGGGCAGGACGTCGGGCCCGACGAGTTTGACGATCTGCTGGAGCCGGTCCTCGCGCTGGAGCACCCCAAGGGCCTCGGCCCGGAGGCCGGCCCACTCGGGGGCTTGTTGCTGCCACCAGGAGGCCACATCCTCGGTGTACTCGGAATACGAGCGGAGCCAGTGGATCGACGGATAGTGCCGCGCGTTCGCCAGTTCCGTGTCGAGCGCCCAGAAGCAGCGGGTGAAGCGGCGCGTGTGCTGGGTGACGGGCTCGGAGAAGTCGCCGCCAGGCGGGCTGACGGCGCCGACGATGCTGACGGAACCCTTTTCGCCGCCCAAGGTCTCGACCGCCCCGCCGCGCTCGTAGAACTGGGCCAGTCGAGCCGGCAGCGTGGCGGGGAACCCTTCCTCGGCGGGCATCTCCTCCAGGCGCGCGGCCAACTCGCGAAGCGCTTCGGCCCATCGGCTCGTCGAATCGGCGAACAGGGCGACGCTTCGGCCCTGGTCGCGGTAGTACTCGGCCAACGTGATGCCGGTGTAAATGGAAACTTCGCGCGCGGCGACCGGCATGTTCGAGGTGTTGGCGATAAGGATGGTGCGCTCCATCAAAGGCCGCCCGGCCCACGGGTCCACGAGTTCCGGAAACTCGCGCAGCACGTCGGTCATCTCGTTGCCGCGCTCGCCGCACCCGACATAGACGATGATCTCCGCGTCGGACCACTTCGCCAATTGGTGCTGGGTGATGGTTTTGCCGGTGCCGAAGCCGCCGGGGATGGCCGCCGTGCCGCCCTTGCCGATCGGGAAAAAGGCGTCGATGACGCGCTGGCCTGTGATGAGCGGCTCGTCGATGCGGCGGCGGCGGCGGATGGGGCGCGGCACGCGGACGGGCCAGCGCTGGACCATCGTCAGGTCCTTCGGTCCCTCGGGCGTTTCGACGACCGCGATTTTCTCGTTGACTGTGTACTCGCCCTTGTCGGCAATCCACCGGACGGTCCCGGCGACCTCGGGCGGCACGAGGATGCGGTGGTGGACAAGCGGGGTCTCGAGCACGTCGCCGAGCGTGTCGCCGCCGGCCACGGCTTGCCCCCTTTGGGCGCGCGGTTCAAAGGGCCATTTTCGCTCGGTATCAAGGGGTTCAACCTTCTCGCCGCGCGCGATCCAGGGACCCCGGAGGGCGTGAATCTCCCGCAAGGGCCGCTGAATGCCATCATAGATGCCGCCAAGCAGACCCGGGCCTAGGCTGACTGAGAGCGGCGCGCCCGTCCGGCGAACCGGGGCGCCGGGCTTGAGCATCGTCGTGTCCTCGTAAACCTGGATGGTTGCGGAATCGCCGACGACGCGGACAATCTCCCCCACGAGGCCCAGTTCGCCGACCTCGACGACCTCGTACACCTGCGCCCCGCGCATGCCGGCCGCCGTGACGATAGGACCGGCGACGCGGGTGACAACCGGCGTCTGGAGTTTGGTCGCTATGGCCATCGGCTACGGCTCCTTCGAAGAACGCCCCCGACAGGCATTGTCCGCTGCCTGCGCCTCGTCGGGGAAGAGGCGCGACGCGACCGCCCGGCGAGCGGCCGGCCAGAGGCGCTCGAGGCGTGCGGCCAGGCTGTCGTCCCAGACCTGGCGGCCCTCGTCGTCGCGGACGACGACGCCCCCTTCGGTCTTCGCCGGCTCAGGGGCGACGCTGATTTCAAGTTCGTCGCGGTCGCTGCGGCGGCGGACCTCGCCGGCCAACGTATCGCCCAGGTCGCCCAGGTCGCGTTCGGCAAGTTCCAGGACGAACCGCTTGCCCGCCATGCGCGAAATCGCCTCGGCGGCCAGGCGAATCACGGTTTCGCGATAGTCGAACCCGTCGCGCGCCAGCAGGCGTTTGCGAGCCTCTTCGCGGACGCGATTGAGAATATCTTCGATGCGTGCGGCCCGCATGCGAGCCTCCTCGATGGGAATCGCAGCCAGGATAAGATTGTGTCGGCGCTCGGCTTCGGTGCGCGCAGCGGCCAGGCGCTCCTGGCGCGCCTTGTCGGCCCCGGCCTGGGCCTGTTTGACAAGGTTCTCGGCGTCGCGTTTGGCGCGGCGCAGGGTGCGCTCCGCCTGGTGCCGCGCGTCGGCGAGAATCTCCTCGCGCAGGACATCCGCCTGTTGGGGGGAGTCTGCGAGCGGGGGATTGGCCTGGTCTTGCGTCACTCGCCTGGTTCCTTCCGTCCGATACGGATGCCGACCGCCTCCTGCACGAACCGGCGCAGCGTCTTGCGGCCGGGCATGGGTCCCTCGGGCCCCGGTATTTCGACAACAAGCGGCTCCGCCTGGCGCATGCGAATCGCATCAACCTTGTCGCGCGCGTCGGCGGCAACCTCGTGCGTCACGATGATGACGCCGATGTCGCGGCGGCGCGCGGCGCGGTCAAGCGCGCAGGCGGCCTCGTCGGGCGCGGCGACCACCTCGCCTGCGACGCCCGCGAGCCGGAACCCGCGGACCGTGTCCTCGTCGGCGATGCAGTAAAACTTCACGGCCCGCCTCCGTGCTACATCTTGGCCATCAACATTATGGCGACGGCGAACCCGAGAATGGCGAGCCCTTCGGCCAGGGCGACGAACACCAGGCTCCGGGTCAACATCTCGGGCTTTTCGGCCGCCGCTCCGATGGCCGCCGACCCGATCCGGCCGACCGCATAGGCCGCCCCGACGATGCTGACGGCCGTCACGAACGCCACCGCCGCCGCAAGCGCAACCGTCTTGTACACTTCGGCCTCCGTCGGCCCCATCTCTTCGGTCTGCGCCAGCGCACAGCCCGCCGTCATGCCGACCAGCACCAGCGCGCCGATCCAATGATGCAGCCTCATCGCGTTTACCTCCTTATTCTTGAGGCAACGAATCCTGTCCCTTTGCTGCGAACCGGAAGGGCTTGAAGGCCCGCCCGCCCCCCGTGAAGAACTTTCCGAAGAACTCGTAGTACTCGAGACGCAGGGCCTGAACCGAGGCGATGATTCCCTCCAGCACAATCGCCGTCGCGTTCCCGAGAATGATTATCATGATTCCGACCGCGCCGCCGAGGGCGCCGGCGGCCTTCGAGGCCTCGCGCGCCATCAGGAAGGTCGCCATTAGAATCGCCGCATGGCTTATCGCGTAGGCGGCCAACCGGACGAAACTGATCGTGTTGGCCGTGTAACTCAAGAGCGCCTCGAAGAGGTCAATCGCCGATTCGAGGAAAGCCAACGGCAGGTTCTTTGAACGAGGTTCGCGGCCGGCGCGGCGGCTGAGGGCATATTGAATCGGCTCCTTCAGAAACAGCGCCGCCAGCGGGACGATGACGAGCAGCGTGACCTCCAGCCAGTGGAGTTCTCTCTCGTGATAAACGATGAACTTCAAGCCCAGGGCCAGGACGCCCCAGTAAAAAACCGCGCCCACGACGCCGAACTTGTCGAGGAACCCGCCGATGATGTCGCCGCGCCGAAACCGATTGATGATGTTGAGCACCAGGCCCAGGCTGATGATGGCGATGCCGATGACAATCGCGTCCACGAGAAACGCCATCACATTGCCTTCCAGGGGCGAGTGCCATAGGCCCGGGCCTGAGATGCCAAAGTATTCGCCGTAGAGGAACCCGAAGGCGACGCTGCTCGCGCCCCCGAGCACAAGCAAAAGGCCGATGTCGCGGACCCGGTCGGATCGGCCTGCCCAAAGCGTCAACAGCCCACCCAGCACGAGCACGCCGCCGTGGCCCACGTCGCCGAACATCATGCCGAACATCGCCAGAAAGGTGATGGCGACAAAGAGCGTCGGCTCCAGTTCGTGGTATCCGGGCAGGCCGTAGCCGGCCACAAGCAGTTGAAACGGCCGCAGGAGCCGCCGGTGCCGCACGAGAATCGGAATTTCCTCCTCAGGCACGTCGCCCGGGTCGGCGGTCTCGATGACGCATCGGCCGCCGGTCAGTTCCCTGATGCGGCGGGCGACGGCCGGGACGTCGGCGGTGGGGACCCATCCGGTGATGAGCGCCGTCGTCTCGGTGCGGGGGAAGTTCTGTTCGGCTTCCAGAATTTGCCGCTCGATTTCCGCCACGCGCCGAAGGTCCGCGAGCGGCTGGGCCGTTTCGGTGCGGAGGGCCTCAAGGGCCTCCCCGTGGTGCGCCATCTCGCGGGCCAGCCGCTCTTGCTCGCGCCGGGCCTCGTCGGCCACCTTCGCCGTCGTCTCGTCCGTTGGTGCGGTAAGGGCCTCGCGGCGGAAACCCACTTCCTCAAGCGCCGTCTCCAGCGCGAAGCGCCCCTTTCGGCTGGTGACCGCGACAAGGCGTTTTCGGCCCTCCTCCTCGGCCAGGGGCAACAGGACGACGTTCGGGCCGACCTTGTCCTCAAGACCCTCGAGGCGGTCGGGCGGCAGGCCACCGATGGCAAAATGCAGGAACGTCATCTGCCCGAGCCGGTCCACGGGCAGTTCCAACGCCCCGTAGGCGGACACCTGGTCGAGGAACGCCGTGACCTGGGCCCACCGCTGATGCAGCGCGTCGCGCCGCTTGAGAACCTTTTCCGCGTGCGCCTCGAGGTCTGCGGCGCGTTCCTCGACCTGGTCGAGCGACGCTTCTTCGGTCGCCTCAGCGGGCTCAGGGAGTTGCTCGATCTGGAGCCGCCGCCTGAGCCGGTCGAGGCGGGCGATCAGTTCATCGGCGCGGGCGAGTTGGGGCGTCCGGTCCGGCGGCTCGATCGGCGCCGTGTCGGGCCCCGCCTTCTCGCAAACCAGATGCATCGCCCCGAGTCGGCCGAGGCCGCGCAGCACATTCCGCTCGTCCCGTTCAAGGACGACGGCGCTTAGGCGCTGCATGGCCTCCGGACTAAACATGAGCCGCCTCCAGGTCGCTCCTCGGAATCATGCGCCGGCGGATGGCGTCCGGCGCCAGAGCCGCCCGGATGCCCTCCGTCAACGTAATCAGGTTCGCCAATTCGACCCGGCGAAGCCCCACGTAGCCGACCACCGCACCCAGGCCGATGTGGCTGGCCCGGAACACCTGGTTGGCCACCCGCCAGAAGCGGTTCCAGGCCAGGGCTTCGAGAATGGGGATGGCGGCTTCGGGCGGTTCGGACGTCCCGGACGGCAGGCGACCGATCCCGTGCCCGACCGCTCGCCGGGCCACCTCAGCGAGGTCCGCTGCCCGGGCCATGGCCTCCAGCCGCTCCCTCTCGGCGCCCGCCCCGCTCACGCCGAAAGCGATAAGCGCATCGGAAGCCATCTGGTAATGGAACCGGCCCCTCGCGGCCAGCAACGTGTGGAACATCTCCACTTCCTGCCGGGCGACGCTCATGACGAAACCGCGTTCGCCGCCGGACAGGTTCCCGGCCCGAGTCGCCAACTCCGCCAGGTACCCATGGTCCAGCGCCGATTCGATGAAGAAAGGCCTGGGCTGTGCCTTGTATGGCTCGATCGCCAGACGCAGGACGCTCTCGGCAAGCGCGCCGGCGGGAATCAGGTTCGCGAAGGCCTCAAGCGACTCGGCGGCAAGAAACGGCTCGACCGACAGCGCCAACCCGGCGGGGAGCGGAACCAGGTAGGGGCGGATTTCCTCGAGGCTCAGTCCGCCCGAAAACCCCCGGGCCAGGACTTTGAGGTTCTCCATCTGGAAGCGGACGCACAACCAATTCAGGACCTCGGCCTCGGCCCCGCCCAGATAACCGGCAATATTCCCCACCTCCTCGGCCGTGTCCGCCACGAGCCGGCGCTGAAGGTCAACCGCCGTGCGCGGACCGGTCTCCGGGTAGAGGGCCCGGCCGAGTTCCGGCATCGTGCGGATGTGGCACAGGTCGTCGAGGCGCTTGCCTTCGGCCATGCGGCTGCGGCGCGCGTGGAGACGGGCGGTCACGAAGTCGAGGTCTGTGGTAATCGCCGTCATGGTCACCGGCCGTCTCCAGAGCGACTACGACTTGCCGCATACGGATTGCACCACGGCTTCAACAGCCGCGCGGCGAGCGTCTTCGCTCACCTTCAACTCGGCATCCATCTCGGAAGCAATCTCGTCGAGGCGTTCCTTTTTCTCGCGTTCGGCGTCGCGCTCGGCGGTTTGGATGATTCGGTCGGCTTCGGCGGCGGTTTCCCTCCGGGCCCGCTCGGCGAGTTTCTGGGCCTGGCGGCGGGCCTCGGCGAGGAGGCGCTCCGCCTGGGCCCCGGCCTCTTGGACGATCCGTTTGGCCTCGGCTTCCGCTTCGAGCATCTTGCGGATGACATCGCGCATCAGGCACCTCCGGCGGGGCGTGTTGTGGCTACTCCTCGGCGTCCAGAATATCAAGGACCTCCCGGGGCGATTTTGCCTCCGTCAGCCGCCGATACAGGCCCGGCGTCTGAACGAGGCGGGAGATTTCGGCCAGGGCCCGCACGTGGGGTCCCGGATCGTCCATTCGCGCCAAAAGCAGAAAAACCGCGTGAACCGGTTCGTCATCGATCGCATCGAACTCGATGCCAGCGGGACTTGTGGCCATCGCCGCCGTCATGGCCTTTATGGAGGCGTCGTTGGCGTGGGGAATGGCGATGCCCTGGCCGATGCCGGTGCTGCCTTTGGCCTCGCGCTCTCGGAGGGCTTTAATCGCCGCGGCGCGGTCGGAGATACGCCCCGCCCGGACCAGAAGATCGATCATCTCCTCGAAACATTCCTCCTTGTCGCGGCTTTCGAGGTCGACCTTGACGACGGATTCATCGAGCAAATCTCGCAATCTCATCAGTGTGCTCCTCAGTGTCCGCTTGCAACCACGTCAGCGGGGTGCGCCCCGCATCGGCCGGCCGACGGCCCGCCAAACTGTCCGCGCCCAACGCTCGCCCGCTTGATAACGATTTCGTCATGCTAAGCCGCGGGCGGCGGGTTTTCAAGGATTGATTCCCCTCTAGCCCCCGGTGGCTTCGAGCCGGCGCCAGATATGAATGGCGGCGGCGACGCTCCACGCCTGGGCGATGCAGCCGCGCGGACGGTGCGGCGGGTCACCGTCGAAAATCTCGCCAATCTGACCCAGCCCGGCCTCGTCCATCGAATCAAGCAGCCTTTCGAGGAGCCCGGTCGCCTCGCCGCGCGCGCCCTCGAAATCCTCCACTTCAAAGATCGCGTCAACGTAGGGGCCGAGCAACCACGGCCACGCCGTTCCCTGATGATACGCGCCGTCGCGCTCATCCGGCCCGCCCGCATAAGTGCCGCAATACGAGGAGTCGTCGGGCGCAAGGCTTCGCAGCCCGCGCGGCGTCAAGAGTCGCTCACGCACGACCCGGACGACGCGCCGGGCGCGCTCGCCAGCGAGCGGCGCGTGCGGCAGACCGACGGCCAGAATCTGGTTCGGCCGAAGGCTCGCGTCGGGCGTGCCGTCCGGCCTGATACAATCGTGAAGGCAGCCGGCCCGGTCATTCCAAAACAAATCCGCGAAGGCCCGCCGGAGGCGCGGCAGGTCGGCGGCAGGGGGCGGGTCGGCGCCGAGCGCAGGCGCCAACTCGTTCATCAGGGCCAGGCCCGAAATCCAAAGCGCGTTTACCTCGACCGCTTTGCCGCAGCGCGGCGTGACGGCGCGGCCGGCGCGGCGAGCGTCCATCCACGTCAGTTGCGTCTCCTCGTTTCCGGCGGCAATCAGGCCGTCGGCGTCGGCGCGGATGCCGAAGCGCGTGCCGTTGCGGTACCCTTGAATGATTTGGATTGCGACGGGCCAGAGTCGCTCGCGGACGAGCCCCATGTCTCCCCCCGCCTTCACGTAGGCGGCCACGGCCTGGAGGAACCACAGGCTGGCATCCACGGTGTTGTATTCCGCCTGGCCGGTTTCCTCGGCGAAGCGGTTGGGGATGAGGCCGTCGCTTGAGGCGGCGCTGAAGGCTTCGAGCACCCGCCGGGCTACGTCGAGCCGACCGGTTTCAAGGGCCAGGCCCGGCAGGGCGATCATGGCGTCGCGGCCCCAGTCGCCGAACCAGTGATAGCCGGCAATGATGGTGGCCAGGTCGTTGCCTGCATCGCGGCGGTCCACGAGAAAGGCGTCGGCTGCCAGGACGAGGCGCCTGAGCCGCTCGTCCTTCGGCGACCCGACCCGAGCAATGAGGTCCGCGCGGCGTGCTTGCTCTCTCGCCTTTTCTGCCGCCACGTCGATTGGCCGGGGCGGATCGAACGAGCAGAAAACGTGCCACTCGGCCCGTCCCGAACCGGTGATGGTCCACCTTCCGGGCATGAGGAGGTCCTCGGTGCAATCGAAGCCGCGCTCGCGTTCCGTGCGCCGAAGCACGCCCTCATACCAGGCGGGGTTGACCCGGACGTCGGCCCGGGCATCGGTCCAGAGGGATACGCCCGGCATCCCTTCCGAGAGGCAGCAGAATCCGCAGGCGTCGGCAAGCGGTTCGACGCGGAAGTTGTCGTGCCGGCGCGCGAGGTGGTGAACCGAACGCAGCGCAAGGAACGGCGCAAGTTCGAGCGCCCACTCCATCTCGGCCGTCACGCAATAGGTGAGGCATACGCCTTTGCCCCCTCTGAGCAACAGGACGTCGCGCTCAACGGTTATATCCCCGGCGCGGGACACCAGCCGCGGAAACGGCTCCAGGTCGAACGCGCGCGCGGTCCGGAAACCGTCCGGATAGAAGCCGTCGGCGTACTCGCACGTCGAGAGATACGTTTCGCCCGATTCGGTCTTAAGAAGTTCTTCGACGTGAGCGAGGATGACGCGCCGATCCACCGGCGGTCTCAGCGCGGGAACCCAGAGACCGTGGTAGCGCCGCGCGGGACACGCGAGAACCGTCGAGGACGCGTAGCCGCCCGTGCCGTCGGTGAGGAGCCACTCGGTCGCCAGAGCCCGGTCAGTGTCGCGCAGGTCCTTGGAATCTCGGTGCATGGCAAGACTCCCCGGCTGAACCGTCCGTTGGGCGAGCCGGGCGGGCGGCGTCGGCCGGGGCGGCAGGCCTGCCCGCCCCGCCTAAGGCGGGTCAGGCGGGCTGAGGCTTAGTCTTGTGCGGCTCCGTCCGCCGAGCGGGTCTGCTCCACCTTCTCGACCGGCTCAATGGTAAGGTGGATGGCCCGGAGGGGGCAATAGGTTTCGCAATCGCGACAGAGGGTGCAGTGGGCGAGGCGCTCGAGGCTGATGTAGGACTTGTCGTTACACATTTCGAAGACGTTCGCCCGGCACCGTGCCAGGCACACGCCGCACCCCACACAGTCACGCGAATCGACCGAGATGGTGACCTTCTGGCCGTCACGCGCAAACGTCCCCACGACCTCCAGGTCGGGGCTCTCCTCGTCCATTTCGGAGACTTCGTGGGCCTGGAGCCAGGAGTGGTTGCGTATCTGGTGGCGTCCGCGGCGGCCCATCTGGAACATGCTCCGGCCGCACGTCGGACACCGATGCAAATCCTCGAGTTTCTGGAGATACTTGACCAGCGTCATAACGAACGTGCCGTGGCTCCACGTCAGCGGGCTGACCGACAAGGGGCGGTTGGTGTAGGGATCGACCTGCTCGGCCAGGACGCCGGACTCCAGCGCGTGGGAGGCCGCCCATTGGAAGATCGGAATGGCCTCTTTGAGTTCCTCGACGGTGGTGCTTTTGGCGATGAGGTAATCGGCGAGCCAGATGGTGCAGGCGAACCAGGGGTTGCCCGGCACGCCGCGGCGGTCGCCCGACGCCCGGTGGTAGGTGTCGTTTTCATAGCGCGCCAGTCCGCCGACGGGCGTCTTGACCCACAGGGCTTTGGCGACTTGGTCCATGGTGCTGGCGACGCGCGGGTCGTCGGCTTCGAAGGCGTGGAACGTGAAGATGGCGAAGAGGCTGGCGTCGATGGTTTCGTCGGCCTCCCACCCGTCGCCGTTGGGCACGAGCCGCCGGATGAACCTCTGGAGCGACTCGCTCCAGAGGTGCTTGGCCATCCCGTCGCGGACCTCGGCCGCGGCGCGGTCGTAGCGTTCGGCGTGACGGTGGTCGCCGAAGGTTTGGGCGAAGTTGCGGGCCGCGATGAGCCCGCCATACACCGCCGCCGCCGTGAACGTGTGGACACCGTACCGCTCCTCCCACAAGTCGTAAGAGGGTCGCGGCAGCCCCGTTTCGGCGTCGCGAAAATCGGCCATGAAATCCGCGGCTTTCAAGACAAGCGGATGATACAGTGGCCGCACATACTCCACGTCGCGGTGCATCCAGAAATGACGCCACAGCGACCACAGGACCAGGGCCGTCTGGTCTTCCTGGATCGGCAGCCGCTCCTGGCCGTCCACCACCCACGGATGCCAGGAGGACGCCGGGGTCCCGTCCGGGTTGTACTTGTGGAGGAGGTATCCGCCGTCGGTGAGACAGTCGCGGCACAGGGTGTAGAATCGTCGCGGATTGTCGGGGAAACCCGCGAGGTCGAGGGCGTGGCAAACCAGGGCGCCGTCGCGCGGCCACATGTAGGAGTAGGTGTCGCGCGAGAACTGGAGGATGTCGGAATCGTTGGCGGCGATGACGGCCCCGCGGTTGTCGATCTGGCTGCGGATAACGAGCAGGCTGCGCTTGAACAGTCTCTGCATCTGGGCCGGCAGGTTCCCGAAATTGTAGGCCGGCCCGTTGACCCACGCCCGCCAGTAGCCAATCGTCCGCTGGAGCATCATGGCGGGCGTGCGGTCCTTGACAATCGCGTGGAGTTCCTTAATCTCGTCGTAGGAGCGCGCGGCCGCCAGGTAATAATACACCACCTCGGAGGCGCCCGCGTCGAGCGTCAGAGCGATACCGATCGTCGAATCGACGGCGCCCTGGCTGATCGGGTTGCCGGAGAGAACGCCGTCCTCCGCGTCGCGCCAGGTCCCTTCAGCGCCGCGAAAGCCGCACGTCCCCGTTGCAAACATATCCACGCCGTGCTTGTCCTGGCCGTCGGGCACAGGGCGGCAGAAACCGGCCAGAAGATACCGCCGGTTGCGGTAATGGACGACGGCTCCCAAGCGCGGGTCGTAGTAGGCCGTGTCGCCCACCTTCGTCCCGAACAGCGAGAGGTCCTGCTGGAGGAACAGGCGGATTTCACGCCGCTCGTCCGCCAGGTTCGTCACGCGGATCTTCTTGATAAAGACGTTGCGATTGAAGTCCACCGCGTCGTTGCAATAGAGTTTGACCTTCAGGCCGTCGTGGTGGAGGCTGACGCTCGTGGCCAGCGTCTCGCGGAGGTATCGCAGGGACTTCTTCCAGCCCTCTCCGCTGGTCCAGGCGAACCGCCGCGACGCGTCCAGGCCCGGGTCGTCCACGAAGACGCCGAATCGGCACGGTCCCCATCCGGCGTGGTTTTCCTGGCCGACGTAAGGGAAATACACGTCGCGGATCTGGTAGTCCGAATCGAACGCGATCAGAAAGTTGCCGTTCCCGACAGGAATATCGCGCGGCACGCTTCGCCTCCCCTGCGGCCGGTGTGGCGGCCCGGACTTCCTCGCTGATGCGGCATTATACGCCCCGCCCTCCGAGAATGCAACGGGCCTGCCCGCCTCATGTGTCACCCCGAGCGACCGAAGGGAGTCGAGGGGTCTTGCCGTTTGGCGGTACCGAACAGCGAGATCCCTCGGCTTCGCTCAGGATGACAACCGCGCAGGCGGGCTTGCCCGCCGTCGGTTGGGCGGGCGGATAAACGTGGTCGCCGCGGCGACCGGACTGCTGCTTAGCGCTTACGCCGACTGAGCATGAGGCCCACGCCGCCCAGGCCCAAGAGGGCTAGCGTTGCCGGCTATTCCTCCACGATCACTACCGTCGCACCACCTATCAAGTGTTCCGGATTTCCCAACGAACGCAGTTCTTCATGGGTCGGCCAGCCGCCTATGTTGGTAGCTCCCGAAAGTTCCACAGTGTAGGATCCGTTTCCCGCCTGAATTTTCTTCCGGTTGTTATGCCGGTCTATCAAGGTCGCCTCCTTCTTTTCCGCCGGCACTTTGATCGTAACCGGGGCCTTTGTGTCCGCGAAGACCATCAGCACGCGTCGGTCTTTCCCCGGCCCCCGGAACTCGAACAGGTCGTAACCGTCCTGCCCTCCGCCAGTGAAAGGTGATTTTCCTTCGAGGAATTCCGCCCCCTTGCTCCCATGAAGCTGGGCTGAAAATTTGGTCCCAGCGAACTCCTTCACCAGCACATCGCGGTAAGTCTTCAGCGCCGGCTTAGGGTTGCCCAGCATGCCATCATACAAACCGTGTCCGTTGGAGTTGTCCAGTTGGAAGTGGAAGAACCGGCTCACTCCGGCCAGCGACCCCCAAGCGAACGACTGCAGCATGTAGTCGCAATACTCGTCCTCACTGCACCCGAACATTCCGCCTTTGTCGGTGATGCCCATCTCAGTTATCCAGACCGGTTTGTCGCCCTGCTTCAGATAATCCTGCATCAGCTTGCGCTGGATGGCCACGTAGTTGTAGGTGTCCGTCGCGCGGCTGTACGTATGCGTATTCATGATGTCGAAGTAGTAGTTGTTCTTCTGCGCCTCCGGGTCTTTAAGGCATTCCTTCAGGTACTCTTCGAAGAAACAAAGCTCGGGTGGATGCGGCGTAGGCGGCTTTAACCCGTGTACCTTCAGGTATCCTTCGGAGCTCGGGTAGCATATTCCCGCAAACAGGACCTTGCACTCCGGATCGGCCTTCTTCGCTGCCAAGTAGAACGTTCGTTGGTACGCGAAGAACTCAACCGGAGTTCCTTTGAAAAAGGCGGGTCCTAGGTCCGGCTCATTCCAGCTTTCCCAGTATTTAATGATATCCCCATAGCGCCGCACGGATTCATAGACCCAATGTCCGTAAAGGTTCTTCGGGTCGTCAACCGGCCGCACGTTGATTCCTCGCTGCGGCGCGGTCCACTTCTCGCCCGGGCGATCTTTGTATATCGGGTCTTCCGCCCATAGCGCTCCATATCCCAGCAGCCCCAGCCACTCCAGCCTGGGATACGCCTGCTTTATGGCGCGCGCTTGTTCAAGAACGGTCCAATCCCACTTATCCGGGTCATCACCCGGTTCCTTGCGAACCGCGGTAAACGGGAAGTCCGTCCGAGCCATGATCGCTCCCGCGTCCAGCAGCTTCTCCGCGTATTCCCGGTTCCGCAGGATATTTCCGTTCGAGCACATGGCAAAGGGGTACACCTCTTCCCGCTCCCGCGCGTTCGGCGCCGCCGCCGACGCGATGATCGCGAACGACAGTGCAATGATGGCCCCGGCCACGTGGAACTCTGCCAGTCGCGTTCCTGCTTTTGCCAGTTTCGTCATGTTCGTGACTCCTCCATTCCACACGACCTGTTTCTGACCCTCCCCCGTTTTATGTATCCGGGTGAATGAGAATCTCTGCCGCGTTCCGGGTGTGTTCCTCGGGGCTCGGCTGCGTCTCGCCCCTCGGCATCTCCGAGAGCCTAGCGTATCCCTTCCGGGAGGTCAATTGCAAAACGTTCGCTCGAAGCGGCGAAGCGAGGCGGAGAGAATAGCAGGCGCGCGTTGCGAAGGCGCCGCGAACGCCCAAACTTAAACCGCTCTGGAGATGCCGCTAGTTCCATAAAAGAGAAAGGCCGGCCCTTTCGGGACGGCCTTGGTGTGGCGTCTGCGTCAGGCCCCAACTGGGCGGTTACGACTTACGCGTGCGGCGACGGCCGAAGAGCATCCCGAAGGCGCCCAGGTCCAAGAGGGCCAGCGTTGCCGGCTCGGGAATCGGCACGGACGCGATAGTGACATTGTCGATGTAGTCAGCCTCCGGAAAGCCTGCGTAGGTACTGCCACTCGAGAGGCACCAACGATCGCCCGCGGCGGGGGCCCAGCCCGTCGCGAGATCGCTCAGGACGGTGACGCTGTTGTAGGACACGTCCAGCGTCCCGTCGATGTCGAGGTTCACCTGGACGGGTGTTATGACGTCGTTAACGCGGGTGAAGGCGGCCGTGGCGACCGGCAGGCCCGTCCCGGCGCGCCGGGATTGGGGCCTCGCTTCTCAAGGACGCAAGATGTAGGAGAGGGCGGAAAACACATTCTCGATTTGCGCCCGCCTTCGCCGAGGTTTACCCGCCTGTGGCGGGCCCGCCAAAGGCGGGTAAAAATGCCCACCGCGCTCCTGCATGGCGCGGGGGATGAACCCCCTTCCGTATGCACAGCCTTGACGTGGGGGAGCCGGTGTCTAAACTGGCCCCAAGTTGCAGAAGGGGAGCGCGTCGCCGTGAGCCTGCTTCGGGACTTTACGGACAAGCCGATAAGGGCGAACCCGGTGTTCGTCCTGGCGCTGGGGCTGTGCCCGACGCTGGCCGTGACGACCAGCGTCCGCAACGGCGTGGCGATGGCGGCAGCCGCGACGGCCGTCCTGGTCGGCTCGAACCTTCTCATCAGCCTCATCCGCCGGTGGGTTCCCAACCAGATCCGCATCGTCTGTTACATCGTCGTCATCGCCGGCTTTGTCACGATGGTCGAGATTATCATGAAGGCCGTGGCACCGGCGGAGATCAACAAAGCCCTCGGCATCTTCATTCCGCTGATTGTGGTCAACTGCATCATCCTGGGCCGGGCCGAGGGGTTCGCGTCGCGCCACGGTCCGGCGTCGAGTCTGATGGACGCACTGGGCATCGGTGTGGGGTTCCTGGGCGCCCTGCTGGCCATCAGCCTCGTGCGTGAGATCCTCGGGGCAGGGACGCTGTGGGGATACGACCTGACGCCGATGGTCATCCGGGGCCGCACGGTTGTTCCGAAGTATCAGCCGGCCAACGTGCTCGTGATGGCGCCGGGGGCGTTTTTGGTGATCGGGCTGTTGTTCGGCCTGTTCCATTGGCTGGGCTTCCGCCGCCGCGACCGGGCGCGCCTGGCGGGCGTCCCGGCCGTCCCGCAGACGGCCAAAGATTTGCCGAAACCCAAAGACCAGGGCGAGGGCGACCCGAGCCGCGACCGGGAGGTCGCGGGTAGGGGAACCTGACGAAAAGGCTTGGGCAAAGAGGTGCACCGTGGAAGTCGGCTACGTCGAACTTGCCATCGGGTCCATCCTCGTCTCGAACTTCGTCCTGATGAAGTTCCTGGGCCTGTGCCCGCTTCTCGGGGTCAGCAAACGGACGAGCGACTCGGTGGGGATGGGCCTGGCGGTCATCTTCGTGATGACGCTGGCGTCGGCGGTCACGGCCGTTCTGTATCGCCACGTGCTCTTGCCGGGGACGGCGGAACACACGAATATCCTGCAGGCCATCGGCATCCCGTTTCCGACGGGCGGGGGGCCGACGGGAGGCCTGGTGCTGGTCCTCAAGACGATTTCGTACATCCTCGTTATTGCGGCGCTGGTGCAGTTCGTCGAGATGGTCCTGAAGAAGAGCGTTCCGGCACTTTACCGCGCTCTGGGGATCTACTTGCCGCTGATCACGACGAACTGTGCTGTCATGGGTGTGGCGCTTCTGAACACGACGGACTGGCGAGGTTCGGCGGCGGGGTTGCCGGTCCACAAGGCCGCCTTTAACGGTTTCTGTGCAGGGGTGGGTTTCCTATTGGTCATGCTGTTCATGAGCGGCATCCGGGAGCGTCTGGCCGAGTCCAGAGTGCCGAGGGCGCTTCAGGGTCTGCCGATTGCGTTCATCTGCGCGGGCCTGATGGCCCTGGCGTTCATGGGGTTCACGAAACTCTTTGGCATTGCCGTATAATGCGATAGCCGACGCGCGTCGGAGTTGAGGCTGCTTTGGAAGAGATTCTTCCCTATCTCGGTCCTGCCCTCGCGGTGTTGGGGGTATTGGCGGTCGTTTTCGGGGCCGTTTTGGCGCTGGCGAACCGCTTTTTCCGCGTCCAGGTGGACCCGCGCCAGCAGGAGATTGAGGAAGCGCTGCCGCAGACCAACTGCGGGGCGTGCGGGTACGGGGGCTGCGCCGCCTACGCCGAGGCCATCGTTCAGGGCAAGGCGGATTGCGACCTTTGCCTGCCGGGTGGCCCGGAGACGGCCTGCAGCATCGGCGAGATTATGGGCAAGGAGATTGCCGAGTTCAAACCCAAGGTCGCCGTCGTCAAGTGCCAGGGCTCCTTCCAGACCACGTTCGCGCGATTTCGGTACGTCGGCGAGCGCGATTGCCGGGCCGCCGCCGCCACCCAATACGGCCAGACGGCGTGCCCGTACGGCTGCCTGGGGTTCGGGACGTGCGTGTGGGCGTGCCCGTTCGACGCCATGGTCATGGACGCCGAAACCGGCCTGCCGCGCGTCCTGGAAGAGAAGTGCACGGCCTGCGGGACGTGCGCGGAGGTGTGCCCGAAGAATATCATTGAGATTCTGCCCAAAGACCGGTATGTTCACGTCCTCTGCCGGAACCAGGACCCCGGCAGGGCGACGCGGCAGGTTTGCAAGGTGGGCTGCATCGCCTGCCGCAAGTGCGAGAAGGTCTGCCCCGTCGAGGGCAGCGCCGTCCACGTGACGGGGAACCTGGCCCCGGCGGGGCTGGCGGCGGTGGACATGGAGACGTGCATCTCCTGCGGCAAATGCGCGCAGGAATGCCCGGTGAACGCCATCGGCAACTTCCGAAAACTGCGCCGAGAGGCGAAGAAGCAAGAGGCGGCCGAGGAAGCGGCCGCTTAAAAGGGGGCGCAAGAGAGGACGGAGTCGGGTAATGATACGACGAATCGGATGGCTGGCGGGACCAGTGGTCGGGGCGGTAATTCTTACGGCAACGGTCGCCTGGACACAGGAAAGCGCCGTCAAGTCGGCTCGGGAGGCCGTCGAGGCCGCCGACCCGGACCGGGTCGACCCCAATGAGATTGAGGGCGATGAGTACGACCTCGACTTCCGCTTCGACCACCCCGAGCCCATCGTCGTGGCCACGCCCGAAGGCGAAAAGCAGGTCTACTGGTACCTCGTTTACACCATCACGAACACCGGCGACGAGGCCCGCCATTACGTCCCGGCGTTCATTCTTTACAGCGACACGGCCAGCGTTCAGCGCGCGGGCCTCCATCCCGACGTGTTCGAGGCCATCAAGAAGACGCGCAAGATTCGCTTCCTCGAAAACACGGTGAAGATGGTCGGCAAGATCCTCCCCGGGGAGGACAACGCGCGGACGGGGGTGGCCATCTTCGCGCCGCTTGACCGCAAGACGGACCACTTCACCATCTTCGTCGAAGGCCTTTCGGGCCAGTACGTCGAGCGTCCTAACCCGGCGGCCGACGAAAACACGCCGGAGGATGAGAAGGTCGTCCGCCTGCGAAAGACGCTCGCCCTGGAATACAAGTTGCCCGGCGACGAGTGGTGGCTGAACCTGGACCAGCCCATCTTCGTCTCGAAAAAGTGGACGTGGCGGTGAGGCCTTGACGATTCACCGAGATGGAGTATAATATCGGGTGAGCGGACGGCCTGAGGTGACGAGGAGCAGCAGTCATGGCACATAAAAAGGGACAAGGCTCGTCGCGGAACGGGCGCGACTCGAACGCCCAGTATCGCGGCGTGAAGGCGTTCGGCGGCCAGGCCGTCAAGACCGGCGGCATCATCGTCCGCCAGTGCGGAACCAAGTTCAAGCCCGGCCGCAACGTCGGCCGCGGGCGGGACGACACGCTTTTCGCCCTCGCCGAGGGCAGGGTCCATTTCCAGGGACGCAAGGTGCACATCGTCTGAGCGTTTCCGATTCGCGGCCCGGTGCATGCCAGTGCTTATGACGTCGGGTCGTTTTTCTGCGCCGAACCTACTGGCATGGTGGAGCCGCGAGCGCGCGGAGTGCCGTCTCCGAGCCGAGCCGTTAAAGCACGGCCGCACAAAACCGGCTGTGGTGCGGGTCTGGGTTTTTGAAACGGTTCCGAGCCGCGCGACGGCAGGCCGTCGCCGGCGTGGCGGGATGGTGGGCCGGGCGCCCTCACGAGGCGTCCCCTTCCGGTTCGTCATCGGATTCCGGCAGGCTGCGCTCGCGAAACTTTCTCTCAATCTCCTGCCGCATCTTTTGCCAGTTCCTCACGAACGACTGCCACTGGCGGTAGGGAACCTTCTTGATCGTGCCGTCCAGAAGCAGCGCCCGCACCATCCCGTCTTTGTGGGCGTTGTATGGGGCGCCGTCGCTGACGATCATCAGGTCGGGCGGAAAAAGGGGATCGTTCAGGTTCACCTCCGGCTGGCCGGGTGCCGCGACGTACCGCTGATACGTCACCCTTCCGACCGGAACGCGGTACTTGCGCGCGTGCCCCGGGCAGGTAAGCCAATCGCGATTCTCCAGGTGACCGTCGGTGACAAGGGTTTCGAGACTCCTGGGCAGTTGGCCGTCGTGGTTGTCGGCGTAGGCGCACATCGCGATGTAGATGGCCCTGAGGTTTTCCTCGCAGGTGGTTTGCATCATGAGATGCTTGGCCCATCCGGCGACGGCCATCGCTCCGAACACGAGCGCCAGGGCCGCTCCGCCGAATATCCCGATTCGGGCGTAGAGGAGTCCGCGCCGGCGTCCGCGGCTGCGGCGGATATTGTGGTAGGCCGGGACGGCCGTCAGCCCTCCCAGGACGGCCAGCCCGGCGCCGATCGTCGCGCCGATCGTCCCCGGATACGCCACGAACCGCCCCAGGCCGATTACCAGCGCGGCCGCGACCGAGGCGGCGAGGAAGCCGACGCTCAGCACCGCCGACGTATCGAGCGGCGGGATGATCTCAATCGTTTCGCCGCCAATGACGACGGCCGTCGCTCCGCTCTTGTCCGCCCCGCCGACCGGTGTGATCGCGGAGCCCGACTCGTCCGCCTTCGGGACACGCAAATCGGTGCCGCACGTCGGGCATCGGGCCGCGCGCCCGGCAAACGACTCGTCCACTTCCATCTTTGCGCCGCAACGCGGGCATTGAAAACAGATCATCGCTTGCCCTCCGGCGTCCTATTCGTTGGCGACGACCGATTCACGGTACCCCCGCGCGAATTGAAGCCCCGCCAGCGCCAGCAACCCGGCGCCCAGAAGCGGTAGGGCGAAGAAACAGAAGTAGTACCACCCCGTATCCCAGAGGTCGAATCCGCCGACCGCTCCTCGCTCTGTATGGGCCGACCACAATTGCGAAAAATCGAAGAACGACCGCACGCTCTCCTCCTGAAACACCGTTTGCCACGGCACCGCGGTCGCCAGGAAAAGTAGCATCCAGAACACGGCATTCGTCAGCGGCCGAATCCCCGACAGCCGTCCTAGAAGCGTGATCTGAAGATACAGAAAGGCTGTCACCCACAACAGCACACCGCAAAGAACCCCGACGAACCGCAGGCCGCCGAGCACGCGCTCCGTCGCCCGGCGATACCGGGCCCGCTTTTCGGGGGCCCAGCGGGACGTTTCCTGCGCACCTTCGGCGCTGGGTTCATCCGGCGCGGGCGCGGCCGTTTCGCCGGTCGCCGTTTCCGCGCCTTCGGGTTGCGCCGTCGGCTCCTCGACCGCTTCGGCGGCGGCGTCGTCGTACACGCGGGCCCACTCGGTTGCCACGAATGCCGCCACGTGCGCCAGGACACATGCCATCGTCACCCAGAAAAAGATGACGGCGAAGAACCGCACCGTCTTCAGGGCCGTGACGAACGGCTGCGCACTGGGGTTCGGCAGACGAACCGGCTGGTCGCGTTTGGTTTCTTGCGCCATCTCATGTCTCCTTGTCCACCGCTTGCGGACGAGTCGGGGTTTGCGGCTAGTCGGCGGCCGAATCGCCGAGCGCTTCGGCGGCCGCCTCGACCGTCCGGTCGATATCCTCCTGGCTGTGGGCCAGGCCCACGAACCAGGCCTCGAACTGGCTGGGCGGCAAGTAGATGCCGCGCACGAGCATCCCGCGGAAAAACCGAGCAAACGCTTCCGTGTCGCACGCACACGCCGACGAGTAGTCCGTCACAGCCTCCGGGGTAAAGAAAAGCGACAGCATCGAGCCCACCCGCTGGACGCGGGCTGAAACTTTCGCCTCGGCGATCGCCCGCGCCAGCCCCTCCTCCAGCCGGCGGCTGGTTTCTTCCAGCGCGTCGAACGTTCCCGGCTCGGCCAGCACATCCAGCGTAGCGATTCCGGCCGCCATCGCCAGCGGATTCCCGGACAGCGTCCCCGCCTGGTAAACCGGCCCGGCGGGGCTGACCATTTGCATCAGGTCCCGCCGCCCGCCGTATGCCCCCACCGGCAGGCCGCCGCCGATAATCTTGCCCAGCGCGACCAGGTCCGGCCGCACGCCAAATCGCTCCTGCGCCCCGCCGCGCGCCACGCGGAAACCCGTCATGACTTCGTCGAACACGAGAAGCGCCCCCGTCCGGTCCGCCAGGTCCCGCAACCCTTCGAGAAACCCGGGCGCCGGGGGCACGACGCCCATGTTTCCCGCAACGGGCTCGACGATGATGGCCGCCACCTCTCCGCGATGGGCCTCGCAGGTGGCGGCAACCGCGTCCAGGTCGTTGTATGGTGCAAGGTAGGTGTGCCGCACGGCCTCGGCCGGGACCCCCGGGCTGGAGGGCGTGCCGAAGGTCGTCGCCCCGGAGCCCGCCTGGACCAGGAGGGCGTCGGCGTGGCCGTGATAGCCTCCCTCGAACTTGACGATGCCCGGGCGGCCGGTGGCGGCGCGGGCCAGCCGCACCGCGCTCATCACCGCCTCGGTTCCGGAATTGACGAACCGCACCTGTTCGACGGCGGGCATCGCCTGAGTGATGCGCTCGGCGAGTTGGATTTCCCGCTCCGTCGGCGCGCCGAACGAGGAGCCGCCTTTGAGGGCCTCCCGCACTGCCTCGAGCACCTTCGGATGGGCGTGGCCGAGGATCAAGGGGCCCCAACTCATCACGTAATCTAGAAAAGAGTTGCCGTCGAGGTCGCGGATGCGCGGGCCCGCCCCGGAAGCGATAAAGAGCGGCTCTCCGCCGACCGCCCGAAACGCGCGGACCGGGCTCGAAACGCCGCCCGGCATGAGCGCCTCGGCCCGTTTCATCGCTTCAACGGAGCGTTCCGTCTTCACGTTCGCCGCCTGCGTCCTCACTAACCGCCCCCGCGCCTGCGCATCCATACAAGGAAAGAACATGCCTGGCCATCGTCGAAACCCATCTTATGAGTCGTTGGAGGTGGTGTCAACGTGCTTATGCTGCTGCACAGGCGGCGGGAAACGGCGCCAAAATTGCACACAAAGATAAGGCGGTTGAAGAGAAAGCAGAGAAGCGAGAGTCCCTCTGCCTGAGTTTTCGCGTCTCACGGGTGTTGGGATTAGGGCCGCAGCGGCAAATCGCGTCAGGAAGGGACCCGCTCGCCCGAAAGGGTGGCGTGGGCCTCTTTCAGTTTCTCCATGATGGGAATCTTCTGCGGGCACTTCTCCTCGCACTCGCCGCACTCGGTGCACTCGGTGGCGGGTTTCCGCTTTTTCTGCCAGCCGCGGCCGAGTTCGGCATACTGCTTGCAGGCCGATTCCTTCAGGCCGAACACCTCGTGCCACTGGTAGAACTGGAAGATTTCGGGAATCGCGACGCCGTGCGGACACGGCACGCAGTAGCGGCAGCCGGTGCATGGCAGGTCGAGGAGTTTGCGGTTCTGTTCGGCGAGTTCGTCAATGCGGGCGACTTCGGCCTCCGAGAGCCCCTCGCCGCGCTCCGCCGTCGCCACGTTCTCGTCCACCATCTGCTTCGTCTCCATGCCCGAAAGCGCGACGTTCACATGCGGGTTCGACCAGACGAACCGAAGGGCCGCCTCGGCGGTGCTCGAGCATCCGGTCGCCTCGGCGATTACCTCCGAGGGCGTCCCCAGCCGCCCGCCGCCGACCGGCCCCATGACGGCCGTGCCCAGACCCGCCTCGTGGGCGTGCTGGAGGCACTCGGCATACTGGCGGTCCAGAAGGTTATACTGGACGATCATCGATTCGAACTCGCCGGTGTCGATCAGTTTGTGAGCATTCTCGGGTTTATCGTGGCAGGAGAAGGAGAGGTGCTTGATGAGTCCCTCCTCTTTGGCCTTGTGGGCGGCGGCCAGCGGGCCGTTCTCGTTGGTCAATCGCTCCATGTACGATTTCCAGGAAAGTCCCCAGGAGTGGTAGAAGTCGATGTATTCGGTGTCGAGTTGCGTAAGCGATAGTTCCAGGCGCAGACGCCAGCAGTCGCCGCACGCGTTCTGCAGAGGATTCTTCGTGGAGAGGTAGATTTGGTCTCTGGGGATTCCCTTGATGGCGCGGCCGACGGCGATTTCGCTCCCGCTGTGGCAGTAGGTCAGGGCGCTGTCGATGTAGTTAATGCCCTTCTCGATGCCATAGCGGACAATCTCGGCCGATTCGTCGATGCCCGTGTATTTTCTGCCATCCCTTTGGATCGGCAGCCGCATCGCGCCGAATCCCAGTCGCGAAACCTTCGCCCCGGTCTTTCCGAAATCGTTGTAAATCATCGTCATTTTACTCGCACCTTTTCCTGTGTGGCCGATAAAAGGGCGGCCGCCCAGGCGGCCTCCGAACCCTATGATGCCCATTTTACGCTCACGGCGCAAGTTGTCAACCGATGAGTGCCGGGGAAGGGTGTGGCAGGACTTTCCGGCGCGAAAGGCGACCCGCCGCCCGTTTTCGTCGCCCCAAGGTCCGTCGTGAGCGAGAGCCTGCCCCTTTGGCAGGCTCAGGGCAAGCCCCTTCGACAGGCTCCCCGAAGGGGGTCTGTCGGGTCCCTGTCGGATGGATGCCTTATGGCAAAGGGACCCCGGGGGGGGTCCATCCGAAAGGGACAGGGCATGCTCTGAATCCCGGCGCGCCGGGACTGAACGAGAGCACTTCTTACGCACAGAAACGATTCTATGGAAGCGCCGAAAAAGTTGCCAGGACCCAAGTCCTTGTGACACAAGAGGTTACGGCACACTCGTTGTAAAGGGCGGATTTTGCTCTTGCATTTTCCTTCGCACACGCTGTATATTGCCTGTCATGGAACGGGAAGACAGTCGAGAGAAGTTTTGCGGGGGTGACGTGTCCGAACAGGTCGTCTTGGCGCTGCGTCGCTTGATCCACGCCACTGACCTGCATTCTCGCTCTCTGGTTGCCCGTTATGGTCTGACTTTGCCCCAGTTGGCCGTCCTGGGGGAACTGTCGCGCCGCGGGTGCCTCGCGGTCAACGAGTTGACGAAGGCGGTTCATCTGAGCCAGGCGACGGTGACCGGAATCCTTGATCGTTTGGAGAAGCGGTCTTTGATCGAGCGGCACCGCAGCGACACCGACAAGCGGCGCGTTCTGGTCCGGCTGACGCCCGGCGGCGAGAAAATTCTGTCGCGCCGACCGCCACATCTTCAGGAACACTTCGTCTCCGAATTTGCGAAACTCCAGGATTGGGAACAGACGCAAATCCTCTCATCCCTTCAACGTTTGGCTGGCATGATGGAAGCCGGGCGTTTGAAAGACGGTCGGGTGTTTCCCGACGCTCGCACCGAGATGCCCGCCGAACCGGTCGGGGCGAGCCCATGCCTGGCGCATCCGGATGTCGCGCCGGGGGGTTCAGGAGCCGGCACGCCCGCGCGGCCCCACACGTCAAAGGGCGAGAACTCAGAGTCACAAACAGGGGCCTGAAACAAAGGGGGTTCACCATGGCTATCCAACAGACAGAACCACGCTGGCTTGAGCGCATCCAGGAGATTCCTCGGGGATTTGACGACGTCCGCTTTCCGGAGGTTGACGTGTCCCAGGACAGAGAGTGGTGCGAGATGATCGTTGACGGCGAGCGTCGCCGGATCCGCCTGCACGATTACCACAGGCTTTACGAGGTGCCCGGCCTGTACGAATGGGTATTCTACGAATGCCTCGAGTGCTGCTCTCCCAGCCGCGTCGCGCGTTTGCTCGAGTCGCTGATTGAGGACTTTGCCGAAAACCCGGAGGATCTGCGTGTCCTCGACATCGGCGCAGGCAACGGCATGGTCGGCGACGAACTGGAGCAACTGAGCGTGGAGAGGATCATCGGAATCGATATCATCGAGGAAGCCAAGACAGCCACCGAGCGCGACCGCCCCGGCGTCTACGACGATTATCTCGTCACGGACCTGACGGACCTGCCGGAGTTGGTGGAGGAGAGGTTACGGGGGGAGCGCCTCAACTGTCTGACGTCGGTGGCGGCGCTCGGCTTCGGCGACCTCCCCTCGAAAGCCTTCCTGAAAGCGCTGGACCTGATATCAGCACCGGGCTGGGTGGCCTTCAACATCAAGGAGGACTTCCTCTGCGAGCGTGACGAAACGGGCTTCTGTGAACTCATTCGACAACTGAGCCGCGAGCGAATCATTCAAATGCAGGCATACCGCCGGTACCAGCACCGCCTGTCTGTAACGGGCAAACCGCTGTACTACGTGGTCGTGGTCGCCAAGAAACTCAAGGGCGTCCCCGAACACATGATGGAGTCCTTCGACACGTAGGGGCGGTGCGGCCCCCGATGGAAGAGGAGACGGGCGCCGCCGGTGGCCAGGCCGGACGGCCCATCCGTGACAAGCGTTTCGGCATGTCGCGGCATGTGAACGCAAGAAGCCAGTATGATTGTACTGAGCGACGTCAGCAAGTCCTACGACGGCGGCAAGACCTTTGCCGTGCAGGGCGTTTCGCTCCAGGTAGCGGAGGGCGAGACGCTTGTTCTGCTCGGCTCGTCGGGCTGCGGCAAAACCACAACGCTGAAGATGATCAACCGCCTGATCGAGCCCACGGGCGGCACGATCGAAATCGACGGAACAAACGTCCTCGATCGCGACCCCATCGAACTGCGGCGGTCCATCGGCTACGTTTTCCAGGGCATCGGCCTTTTCCCGCACATGACCGTCCGGCAGAATGTCGAGATTGTGCCCCGGCTGCTCGGCTGGCCGGTCGAGAGGCGCCGCCGGCGCGCGTGGGAACTGGTGGAACTGGTAGGTCTGGACCCTGATTTCTTCGCCGACCACTATCCCGACGAACTTTCCGGCGGGCAACAGCAGCGCGTGGGCGTCGCCCGCGCCTTGGCTGCCGATCCGGCATACCTGCTGATGGACGAGCCGTTCGGTGCCGTGGACGCCATCACGCGCGACACCTTGCAGCAGGAGTTGCTTTCGCTGAAAAGCCGGCTCGGCAAGACGATTGTTTTCGTGACCCACGACATTTTCGAGGCGCTGACGCTGGCCAACCGAATTGCGGTTCTTCATGACGGGCGCCTCGAACAGGTGGGCACGAAGAAAGAGGTTCTGACGCGCCCGGCGAGTCCGTTCGTCCAGGACCTTTTCAGCAAACCCGCCGAGCAACTTTCCGCCTTTAAGAACGTGCTCTGATGCTGGCTGAGTGGGAAAACTTTGTCGCGGCGCGTCTCGGCGAACTCTGGCTTCGGACGGGGGAGCATCTTTTCCTGACCGGCGTTGCCACCGGCATTGCCGTGCTTCTGGGCATTCCGCTGGGAATCCTCGGTTTCCGCGTCCGTTGGCTGCGCAGCCCTCTGACCGCTGCGCTGGGGGTTTTCCAGGCCATCCCCAGCCTGGCGATGCTGGCCATCCTCCTGAGTCTGCTGGGTAAGATTGGCGCGCTGCCGGCAATCATCGCCCTGACATTGTACGCCCTTCTTCCAATTGTCCGGAACACGCTGACCGGCCTTGTGGGGGTTTCGTCTGAGACAATCGAGGCTGCGCGCGGCGTCGGGATGACAACGAGCCAGCGACTTCGGCTCGTGAGGATTCCGCTGGCCCTACCTGTGATCGTGGCGGGTATCCGGACGGCAGCGGTTATCAGCGTCGGCATCGCCACCCTTTCGGCGTTCATCGGCGCCGGAGGGCTGGGCCAGTTCATCAACAGGGGCCTGGGTATGAACAACACCCGGCTGATTCTCCTGGGCGCCGTCCCCGCCGCCGCATTGGCGCTGCTGGTCGACTTCACGATCTGGGCGGCCGAATGGGGCCTTCGGCCGGTCCGACAGAAGCAAAGGGGTATGTTGAAGGCCAGGCTCAGGCCCGTGGCGTTGGCTGCGCCGGCGCTGCTGGTTGCCTTCGGCATCGTGACTTCACTCACAAAACCGATGCCCTTCTCGGATCAGCCCGGCGCGGTAGCCGAGCCGATCCGTATCGGCTCAAAGGAATTCACCGAGCAATTCATCCTCGGCGAACTGATGGCCCAGTTGATTGAGGGGCGGACCGACCTTCCCGTCGAACGCCGGTTCGGCCTCGGCGGGACGATGATCTGCCACGGGGCGCTCGCAAAAGGTGAAATCGACCTCTACGCCGAATACACCGGCACGGGATACCAGGCGATTCTCCACCGTTCAGGGCTCTTCGATCCCAACGAGATCCTTCGGGTTGTCAGAAAAGAGTACCGGGAACGGTTTCAGGCCGAGTGGCTCGGCCCATTCGGGTTTAACAACACGTATGCCATCACGGTCCGCCAAGCGGACGCCGAGACGAACAAGTGGAGAACGATTTCCGACCTCGCCGGTGTGGCGGCAGACCTGACCGCGGGATTCACAAGCGAGTTTCAGGAGCGAGCCGACGGTTACCCCGGCCTGAGAAAGACGTATGGCTTCCGTTTCGGGGAAACCCGCGATTTGAGCCCATCCTTGATGTATGAGGCGCTGGCCCGAAAGCAGGTGGACGTCATCTGCGCCTTCGCGACCGACGGCCGGATTGCCGCCTACAACCTCGATCCCCTGAGCGACGACCGACACTTCTTTCCCCCCTATCACGCCGCGCCGGTCGTTCGAATGAAGGTGCTGAGGGCACATCCCGAGATCCGCACGGCGCTGGCGCCGCTTGGGGGCCTGCTCGACGACGCGACAATGCAGCGGTTGAACTACGAGGTGGACGAGAAGAAACGCGCGCCGGCGGAGGTGGCGCGGGAGTTCCTTGCCGCGCATCATCTCATCGACTGAAGGCGACCGTGTTTCCGGCGACCGCGCCTATCGCCGCAGGCGGGTGCGCACGTTGTCCAGGATGTTCATAAAGTTGATATACGAGTCATATGGCGATTCGTAGGGGTTGAAGTACTTGTGCACGTCGCCGTCGGCGAACCACTTCGTGCACATGTAATAGAAATGGTCGCTGGTCTGAAGCAGCCGCCAATCGTGCAGCAGCGCCGGGTCGCCCTTCTCCTTGATGGGTTCCTCCAGGCGATAGAGTTCGTGAAGGGCGTTCGACTGCATCGCGTTGCCGAGCCAGGCCGAAAGGTCCCGCTCGACGTCGGCCCATGAAATCATGTGGGGGATGTCGAGTTCGCCGACGGGAGGGTAGGTCTGGATGGCCCGCGAAAGGGTCATGAAGTTGTTGTCTGGATGTTTCAGAACGTGCTCGGGCAGGTGATAGAGAAAATCGAAGATGCCCGACTCGGACCATTGATGCTCGCCGAACGTCTCGTAATCCATGAACAGATTCGCCAGGAACCCGTTGCCGTTGACCTCGTTAATCCAGCGGGCGAACTTCTCGGCTGTCAGAGGCCACTCGCTCCAGCCCCGGTCGGAGAACCGAAAGGCAATGTCGTCCGAAAGACGGTAGTTCTTCAGGAGCAGGCTGATGCGGTCGGCGCCGAGCGGGCGATAAACGAAATTCGGCGAACGGTGTCCGAGGATGTGGTCGGCCCCTTCGGCGAGCACCCCTTGGTATCCCATCCCCTGGATGAAGTGGCCCAGGTCGTTGTTGTAAATCAGTTCGGTGTTCCGGAAGACGGTGGGGCGGATGCCGAACGTCTCGTACATCTTGGCCGAATGGGCCGCCACCTGTTCCCGGAACTCTTCGCGGCTGTATAGAAAGGCAAGGCTGTGGTAGTACGTCTCGGCCAATAGTTCGACCTGGCCCGTGTCCACCAGCGCCTGGAACGAATCGATCGTCTCCGGCGACCACCGCTCGAACTGTTCGAAGGCCGTCCCGGTGATGGAAAACGAAACGCTGAAATCGCCGTCATACTTACGAATCAGATCCAGCAGGACGCGGTTGGCGGGCAGATAACACTTGCCGGCGACCTTGCGGCAAACTTGCGCGTTCTTGTAATCGTCGAAGTAGTTCGCGTCGGAATCAAAAACGCTGTACCGGCGCAGCCGGAAGGGCTGGTGAACCTGAAAATAGAAGCAGACGCTCGCCATCTACCGACCCGCTCCAATGACTTGAGTGTACACCTCCAGACACGCCCGGGCGGCGTCGGTCCAGGAAAACTTCCGCACCTCGAACGCCCCATGTTCCCGGAGGGTCTTGTGCAGCGGCGGGTGGCGAAGCACCGCGACGATTTTGTTCGCCATCTCGTTAATGTCCCAGAAATCCACCTTCAACGCGTGCGTCAGGACCTCGCTCACGCCACTCTGTTTGCTGATCAGGACCGGCACGTCGTGCGAAAGGGCCTCCAGCGGCGCCAGGCCGAACGGCTCGCTGACCGACGGCATCACGTAAAGGTCCGCCATCTGAAAAACGCGGTCCAGGTCCTCGCCGCGCAAAAAACCGGTGAACGTGACGCGGTGACCGATCCCCAGCGCGGCCGCAAGTTCGATCATCCGCTTAATCATATCCCCGGAACCGGCCATGACGAACTTCACGTTGTCCATCACTTCGAGGACCTTCTTGGCCGCCGCCAGAAAATACTCCGGCCCCTTCTGCATCGTGATCCGGCCCACGAACAGAACGATCCGGTCGTCCTTTTCGATACGCTCCATGCGGTGCGGGATCGGGCTGCCGTTCACCGTGATCGCGTTGTAAACGACGCCGCACTTGGCGGCCGGCACACCGTAGCGCGCCGTGACCAGACCGTGGGTCAGGCGGCTGACGCAGATCACGTAGTCGGCTCCGTGGAGGCCCGCGCGCTCGATGTCATATACCTGCTGGTTGATGTTCGTCCCGCTGCGGTCGAACTCCGTCGAATGGACGTGGACAACCATCGGCTTGCCGGTCAGCGCCGCCGCCGCCAGTGCCCCCGGATACGTCATCCAATCGTGGGCGTGGATGACGTCGAAGTCGCTCCGGCGGGCCAGTTCGGCGACGATGCGGCCATACCGCTGGACCTCGGAGAACAAGTCGCCCTCATAGACGCCGGGGGCCGACGTAATGCCGAGGCTCGTCAGCCGCGCCGCCGTCGTTTCCCCTTCACGCGCCGCCGTCGTTTCCCCTTCACGCTCCACAATCGTCCCGCCGACCTGCCGCGCTTCGGCCTTGCGCTCCGTCCTATACTGCTCTTCGGTCAAGTAGGGCGACAGACCGCTCTCGACGGGAATCAGGCGGACGTGCTCAAGGCCTTCGACAGTCCAATACGTGCGGCTTCGGCCCCCGTGCTGCTCGCGGGCCGAAAGGACGCGCACGCGATCCACGTGCTGGCTTGTGGCGCCGCGCGGAAGAACGAACAGGACCTCTGTGCCGAGGTCGCTTAGGGCCTTCGTCAGACCGTAACAGGCCGTGCCAAGGCCGCCGCTTATGAAGGGCGGGAACTCCCATCCCAGCATCAGCACTCGCATCGCTGCGCCTCCGCATCCTGAGGCGTTCCGCCGCAGGCAACACCCATCCCGATGCGCATACCCCTCTTACCAAAGCCGGGGTCCCCGATGCAAAGCCGACCCCCCGAGCACCCCTATTCTATTGTCCGATCCGGTGACCTGTCAACCGGATTAGTCCAGGAGTTTCCCCATAATGGTCGGGATGGGGGTTGGGCGAAGGCGAAGAGGAGTTGGCCGGCGCCGCGCAGGCGTTCGAACTGACGGCCGTGGCGTCGGAGATTCCCGGCGTGGACGAGGTCATGATTCGCGTCGAACGCCAGAGCGGCGGCGTGGGCGGCACCTTTCGCCGCGCTTGATGCGCGTCGCTTTACGAATCCCTCGCGGCCTCGCCTCCGCCCTGCCGATGCTTCTTCGGGATTGAGGTCCCGCGCGGTCCGTACGGACCACGCCGCCCCCAAGTTCCCCGCCCCGTGCAGGAAAATCTTGAAAGCGGAGCGCAGCCCTGGGCAATTCCGCGGCCACCCCTAACCGCCCGCGTCAAGGGCACACCAACCCCGCCCTTGTTCCCATCCTTGTTTCCCTCGGATCCGTATGGACCGGGCCCGTATGGGGAAGTCGTTTCTCTGAAATCCGCCGACGCCCACGGCGAGACCCCTCCGCTTCGGTCGGGGTGACACCCGGCGGCTCGCGCCGCACAAGCGGCTTTTCCGTTGAACGAGGTTCGTTCGCGCCCTATAGTCGGCCGCTGATGCAGCCTGATGCACAGGAAGGCCCGCATGGCGAAAAAAACGCCGGCCAACTGGACGCGGAAAGATCTGCTCGGCCTTGAGGACCTTGCGGCCGAGGAAATCACCACCCTTCTCGACGCGGCAGACGACTTCTTCCCCTGCGCCACCGGCCGAAAGTCCGCTCCCCGGACGCTCAAAGGCCGCACGGTTCTGAACCTCTTCTGCGAGGATTCGACCCGCACGCGCACGAGTTTCACCCTCGCGGCCGAGCGCCTGGGCGCGCACGTCTTGCAGTTCCATGCCGCGACGAGCAGCCTCTCGAAGCACGAAACGTTCATCGACACGGCCCGCAACATCGAGGCGATGGGCCTCGACGCCATCGTCATCCGCCACCCTGAGCGCGGGGCGCCGCACCGCGTCGCCGAGGCCATCCGGTGCGCGGTGCTCAACGCCGGCGACGACGCCCACGAGCATCCCACCCAAGCGCTCTTGGACATGCTCGCGCTGCGCCATAAACTCGGCCGACTGGATAACCTGACAATCGCCATTGTCGGCGACATCCGCCACAGCCGCGTCGCAAGGTCCAACCTCTACGGCCTGACGAAACTCGGCAGCCGCGCTATTCTCGTCGGGCCGCCGGCGTTCCTCGAGGGCCTCGACGATATCACCGCGCCGGTCGAAACGAGCACCGATTTCGACAGCGTGCTGCCCGAATGCGACGCCGTCATGATGCTCCGCGTTCAGTTCGAGCGGCACGAAGGGGTGGCCTTCAACCTCGAGGATTACAAGCGCGGCTACCAGTTGACGGCGAAGCGCCTCGCACGGGCGAAGGAAGGCGCGATTGTCCTCCATCCCGGCCCGATTAACCGCGGCCTGGAACTGACGGACGAGGTGGCCGACGGGCCGCAAAGCGTCATCCTTTACCAGGTGACCTGCGGCGTGGCGGTGCGCATGGCGGCCCTGAGCCTCTGCATCGGCGCCCTGGAGCGCGAGTGCAAGGCCGGCCGCCAACCCAGCGGCCGCGCGAAACGGGGCCGCAAATCATGACCCGCCTCCTCCTGGCCGTTGGCCGCATCATCGACCCCGCATCCGGGCGCGACGAAATCGGCGACCTCCTCATCGAAAATGGCCGCATCGCAAAGGTCGGTCCCGCCGGCAAAGGCGGCCCCGCGGACCGGACCCTCGACTGCCGCGACCGCATCGTGTCGCCGGGCTTCATCGACCTTCACGTCCACCTGCGCGAGCCTCCGACGCCCGGCGCCGACCTTGACGACCTTTCCGAAACCATCGCCTCGGGCGCAGCGGCCGCCGTCGCCGGCGGGTTCACCACGATCTGCGCCATGCCGAACACGACGCCGCCGATCGATTCGGCCGAGGCCGTCCGCTTCTACCTTGAGCGCGGGCGCGAAGCGGGCCTGGCGCACGTCCTCGTCGTCGGCTCGATGACGCGCGGGCGCGCGGGCGCCGAGCCGGCCGACTTCGAGGCGATGCGCGCCGCCGGCGCCTGCGCCTTCAGCGACGACGGCGCCGACGTCGCCGACCCGGACGTGTTCGAGAGCGTGCTGCGGCAGGCGTGCCGCGCGGGCGCGCCCGTCGTCTGCCACTGCGAGGACGCGGATCTGGCGGCGGGCGGCGTCATACACGACGGGCCGATGACGATGGTCCTGGGTCTGCCGGGCATTCCGGCGGAGGCGGAGGTAACGGCCGTCGAGCGCGCCTGCCGCGCAGCGCTGCTCACGCGCTGCCGCGTCCACATCGCCCACGTTTCGACGGCGGGCGCGGTCGCGTGGATCCGCCACGCCCAGGCGGGCGGTTGTCCCGTCACCGCCGAAGCGACGCCGCACCACCTGACCCTGACCGACGAGTCGCTCCGCACCCGCGACGCGGTTTTCAAGGTCAATCCGCCGCTTCGAAGCGCCGAGGACGTGGACGCGGTCGTCGAAGGCGTCCGCGACGGGACCATCGATTGCCTGGCCACCGACCACGCCCCGCACACCGCCGAGGCGAAGGCGCGCGGTCTGGCGGAGGCCCCGTTCGGCATGATCGGCCTGGAATCCGCCCTGCCCGTTTACGTCCGGGCACTGGTCGAGGCGGGCCGCATGGACTGGCCGGGGCTTGTAGCGCGGCTGACGTGCAATCCCGCGCGCGTGCTGGGGCTGAACGCTGGAACGCTTGCCGCCGGCGCCCCCGCGGATGTGACCGTCATCGACCCGGAGGCCGAGTGGACCATTGACCCGGAGAAGTTCGCCTCTCGCGCACGCAATTGCCCGTTCGCCGGCTGGCGAGTGCGCGGCCGGGTCGTGCGGACGCTGGTCGCCGGGCAAATCGTTTACGAGCACCCTCATTGAGGCCGGCCTATTTGCCGCTCCAGGCTGGAAACCCGCCCTGCGCTGGCGAAAAGGCTTGAATCGGGCAAGTGCGGGTCTATAGTGGGGCAATTCGGGGCGCTGGGAGAAGCCCGGAGAGACGGCGATGGCCGAGAAGAACATCCCCAGAAAGGTCAAGGCGGAAGCAGAGCGGCAACTGGAAACGCTCCGGAGGGGCGCGGTCCGGATTTACACCGAGGACGAACTCCTGGGGAAACTTGCCCGCGCGATTGCCGCAGGGCGACCGCTTCGGGTGAAACTCGGCATGGACCCGACGGCGCCGGACATTCACCTCGGCCACACGGTCGTCATGCGGAAGATGCGCCAGTTCCAGGACCTCGGGCACAAGGGGGTCCTGATTATCGGCGATTACACGGCCCGGATCGGCGACCCGACGGGCGAAGATCACACGCGGCCGCTCCTCTCGGACGACGAGATCCGCGAGAACGCTCAAACCTACTTCGAGCAGGCCGGCAAGGTGCTCGATGCGGCGCCCGAGAAACTGGAGATCCGGCGCAACAGCGAGTGGCTGGAGAAACTTGCGCTGGCGGACGTTCTGCGCCTGGCGGCCAGGATGACCGTGGCCCGGATGCTCGAGCGCGACTCGTTCGAGGGCCGGTACAAGGCGGGCGACCCGATCGGCGTGCACGAGTTCCTGTATCCGCTGATGCAGGCGTACGATTCGGTGGCGATTGAGGCGGACGTCGAACTCGGCGGGACGGACCAGACGTTCAACTGCCTGGCGGGGCGGGACCTGATGCGCAACGCGGGGCTTGAGGCCCAGGTGGTGCTGACGATGCCGCTTCTGGTGGGCCTCGACGGGCGCGAGAAGATGTCCAAAAGCAAAGGAAACGTCGTCGCCGTCACCGACGCACCGGACGAGATGTTCGGGAAACTGATGAGCATCCCGGACGAGTTGATGGAGAACTATTGGACGCTGCTGACGGAGACGCCGGAGTCCCAGATTCGCCGGAACCTCAAGACGATGCACCCACGCGAAGCGAAGGAGGCGCTGGCCGCGGCGATTGTGGGGGGCGCCTATGACGAGGCGGCGGCCCAGGCGGCGGCGGAAGAGTTCCGCCGCGTCTTCAGCAAGAAAGAGAAACCGAGCGAGATGCCGGAGGTCCGGACGGAAAGCCCGGTGGGCCTGGCGACCCTGATTGTGGCATCGGGGTTCGCGTCGAGCAACAGCGAGGCAATGCGCCTGATTAAGCAGGGCGCCGTGAAGCTCAACGACGAGGTCATCACCGATCCGAAGGCACACGTAACGGTCGCAAACGGGAGCATCTTACAAGTCGGGAAGCGGCGGTGGGCGCGCTTGAAAGCGAACCAAAGCGGTCACGGATAAGAAAGGGAACCAGATGTTTAAGTCGGCGGTTGTAGGGTGCGGCGCCATCGGGCCGGTTCACGCCAAGGCCTACCAAGACTGCAAGGAGATTGAGTTGGCGGCGGTGGTGGACATCATCCCCGAGCGGGCCGAAAAACTCGGCAAGGAATACGGCGTCCCCTGGCACACGAATGTCCGGAAGGTCCTGAAGGACAAGCGGATCGACTTTATCGACGTCTGCACACCGAGCGGGATGCACGCGGACATCGCGATTGCGGCGGCCAGGGCCGGGAAGCATTGTATCTGCGAGAAGCCGATGGACGTGACGCCGCAGCGCTGCGACCAGATGATCCGGGCGTTTGACAAGGCGGGAAAAATCTACGGCGGAATCTTCCAGCATCGGTTCCCGGACGACTGTCGCAAGACCAAGGCGGCCATCGACGCGGGGCGGCTGGGGCGGCTGACGCTCCTGACCTGCTCGACGCCGTGGTGGCGGACCCAGGGGTACTACGATTCCGGCGACTGGCGCGGGACGTGGAAACTGGACGGCGGCGGGGCGATGATGAACCAATCGATCCACGCCGTTGACCTGCTCATGTGGCTCGTCGGGCCGATTAAGCGCATTACGGCAAAGACGGCGCTTCTGGCCCACGAGCACATCGAGGTCGAGGACACGGCGGTCGCTGTGTGCGAGTTTGAAAACGGCGCCCTCGGGACCATCCAGGGGACGACGGCGGCGTATCCCGGGTTGGGCGTGCGGCACGAGATCATGGGCACCGACGGCACAGCGCACCTGACGGACGATCGAATCGACCTGTGGCGCCTGCGCGACGAGGAGAAACCGGAGGGCGAGGGGACCCGCGAGCCGGCCGCGGAAGGGACCGGCGCGGCCGCGGGCGCTGCGAGCGACCCGGCGGCCCTGGCAAGCAACATCTTCTCGCGCAACATCGACGACGTCGCGCGAGCCGCACGGGAAGGAAGAGAGCCCTGTGTCTCCGGCCGCGAGGCCAAAAGGGCGGTGGAAGTCATCTGCGCCATTTACAAGTCTGCGAGAACCGGCAAGCCCGTCACGCTGCCCTTGAAAACCTTTAAGCCTTGAGCGGGCCGCTGCCCCGTCGCGGCTCGGGTGGAACAGCCATGTCCCTGCCAACCGTGGCGATTGTTGGGCGGCCGAACGTCGGCAAGTCGAGCCTGCTGAATTGTCTGGCGCGGCAGCGGATCGCCATCGTCGATCCGACGGCGGGCGTGACGCGCGACCGCGTCTCGACCCTCATCGAACACAAGGGACGCTGGTTCGAACTTGTGGACACCGGCGGCATGGGATTCCACACGTCCGAGGAATTCGCCCAAGACGTGGCGCGGCAGATTGAGCACGCGATTCACGAGGCAGCCGTCATCGTGTTCGTGGTGGACGTGCGGGACGGCCTGACGCCGCTCGACCGCGAGGTGGCCGAAAGGCTGCGGCGCGCGAGGAAGCGGACGCTGGTGGCGGCCAACAAAGCGGATAACGCCCGCCAGGCGACCGAGGCCGCAGAGTTCCACGCCCTCGGCCTCGAGCCGGTCCTGGCCGTGAGCGCCAAGACCGGGCGCGGGCGGCCCGAATTGCTGGCGGCGATATTGAGCCTCCTGCCTCCCGAATCGGGCGAAACGCCGGACGAAGTGGCCATGAAACTGGCCGTCGTCGGAAAACGCAACGCCGGAAAAAGCACGTTCATCAACGTCCTGGCCGGGTCGGAGCGCGTCATCGTGTCCGAAATCCCCGGAACGACGCGGGACGCCGTGGACATCCGCTTCGAGAAGGACGGCCTGACCTACGTTGCCATCGACACCGCCGGAATCCGCAAGCGCAAGAGCCTGGCCGACGACATCGAGTTCTACAGTTTGACGCGTGCGCTCGCCGCCATTCGCCGCGCCGACGTCGTCCTCTTCCTCATCGACGCAACCCTGCCCGTGAGCGGCGTGGACAAAAGGCTCGGCGCGGCCATCGAAAAGGCGATGAAACCGGTCGTGCTGGTCGTCAACAAATGGGACCTGGCGAAGTCAAAAGCGGCGACCGGCGAATTCGCGGATTACCTGACGCAGGTGCTTCCGGGGCTGGCCTGGGCACCGTTATCTTTTACGACGGCGACCGACGCGCGGAACGTTCAGGCGACGGTTGACCTGGCGAGGAACCTGTACAAGCAGGCGTCGACGCGGGTGACGACGGGCGAGTTGAATCGCGTGCTGCGCGAGACGGTTCGCGCGCGGCGTCCACCGTCGCCGCGGCAGACGCCGCCGAAGATCTACTTTGCGACACAGGTTGCCGTCCGGCCGCCGATGATCGTCCTTTTCGTCAACCATCCGGACCTGTTCCGCGAAGATTATCGCCGGTTCATTGAAAACCGTTTGCGGCAGGAACTCCCCTTCCCCGAGGTTCCCATCCGGCTTACTTTCCGGGCCCATGGCGCGGAGGAGCGGCGCGGCAATCGGAGGTCGGGCAACCGAGGAAAACGCCACCGGTAGCGCGGAAACAGATCAGGCAGGCTTCAATTCTCTCATCGGCCGCAGGTTCTCCAGGCCCTTGCCCCAGACACGTTTGGCCTCGTTGACGTAGTGGATGTAGTCGGCCAGCCGAACGCCCAGCGGGACGCGGTGGTCGCAGTGGGGGATGAAGCCCCCCTCCTCGACCAGCGGCGTGAGGCGCCCGACCTCGGCGGTGATGGCCTGCGGCCCGCGCGCCAGAATCTTCTTGTCGAACCCGCCGCGCATCAAAAGGTCTTTCCCGAACCGCCGCCGCAATTCGAGCGGATCGGCCCAGTCACCGATCTCGACGGGGAACATGACGTTGACGCCGTTATCGAGCCAGACAGGGATGAGGTCGTCAATCCTGCCATCGCAGTCGAGCATGACGAACTCGCAGCCATACGAGCGCAACAAGTCCGTGATGCGCCGGTAATGCGGCCCGCAGATTTCGCGGAACATCTTCGGCGAAATCAGGGGGCCCCGGTTGAAGCAGATGTCCTCCCACATGGCGGCGTAATCGAAGGTGACGCCCTGCTCCCTGGCGATGGCGAGGGCCTTCGAGAGCGGCTCGACGATGCAGTCGGCCCGGCGCTCGACCATCTCCTCCACCAGCGCCCGGTCGTCGTAGAGCAGGAGGCTTAGGTTCTCGACGCCGATCCAGCCCCGCAGGACGCCGTACAGGCTCCCCGCCCCGATGCACAGGGGATACATCCGCTCCGCGTCGCGGTGCTTGGCCACGCGCTCGGCATAGTCGTCCGGGACGCGGCGGGGATCGGCAGGGTCGAGACGCTTCTTGTACTCGGGCCAGGACCGGCGCCCGGTCAAGAGGAACTCGACCGGCTCCGGGATAGTCACGGAGTGCTTATGCCAGCGTTCGACGACCCCGTCGCTGCGCCGATACCACCGATACTCTTCCGTTTCCTTGACAACCTCGGGCTCGAACCCCGGAAGCAGGTCAAGGGCGACCCCGCAGCCGCTGTCGAAATCGTCCATGCCGAAAAAGCGTGGCGCCGCTTCATTGTTCGTCACGTCGTCGGGCAGGCCCTCGCCGTGCCACTCTTTAAGGAGTTCGTCCCAGAAGCCGAAGTCCCAGACGGGACAGCGGTCGCGGGGCTCGTAGCGCATCGTCGCAAGGAATCGTTCGCGGTCGTTCACAAAAGTGCCCCTTTTTCGCCTCCCCAAGCCCGGCAGGCAGCGTAGCAAGCGGAACGGACCGCGTCAATGAGTTTCGCAGGAAAGGGCTCTCGGCTTGACAGGGAAAGGGCCCCGGATACAATGGCACCGAAGCGACCGGCGCGGAGAGGTGGCTGAGTGGCCGAAAGCGGCGGTTTGCTAAACCGTTGTGGGGGGTAATGCCTCCACCCCGGGTTCGAATCCCGGCCTCTCCGCCAGAGCCGTCAAAAGGGACATTTTCGGCCTTTTCTCCGTGCTTTTCGTCAACATCGCCACTTGTCGATACGTCCCGCTTCTGTCCGCCGCCGTCCATGCTCGTCGTCCGAAGTCCGCCCTCCCGCGCCCCACTGAGCGCCCCACGCGGATTTTCACGTCGCCGGGCGGTCATCCGTTCCCGTCCGCCGCGCGGCGTCTGCCTCGGGCGGTGCGCCCAGGTCGGGCATCGCGGCCAGGGCTGCCGCCGGGCCGAGGAATTCGCCAACGACGCCGCCACGTCTGACGGATTCGGGTGCGGCGGGTCGTCAGCGGTTGGGCTTCCGGCGTTTCCGGCGTTTCGGCCCCGCTTATTCCCGCTTGTAAACGGGCGACTGTCCTTTTGTCGCTTCCGACACGGTGCCCCCTTGGCGGACATCGCAGCCCCTATGCGCTTCGGATCCGCGAGCCCTCATGTTCGAGCGTCTTCTGCCGGAGGAGGCCGACCGGACCGAAAAACCCTCACTTGCGCCGAGGGCTTAATTATGCCACTTACGCTGAAGACATACAGTCCTGGCCCGGGCGCCACGCCTTCGCCTCCACCTGCCGCCGGTAGTACGCCCACCGGCCGTGCTCCATAAAGACGCATGGACATCTGTCCGGTGCTCCAGCCTGCCACTCGGCCAGAAGGGCGACCGCCTGATCCGCAAGAGGGATGGTCCGCTGCTCGGCGCGATCAACCGCCCTTTGGGTTTTCCGCGAGCGCGCGGCGAGCCTCGGCTCCCGGCGTGCGCCGGCTCCCCCTGCGTACCGTCAGGCGGACCGTGTCGAAGTAGTCGAGCAAAGGAACGGCAAATTTTCGGCTCACGCCGAGCGCGTCGCGGAACTCCGTCGTCTCAAAGCCCGGCTTCCGGGCAAACAGATCAAGCACCGCGCGCCGGGCAACGTCGACCGCGTCGCGGTGCATAACGACCTTGTCATTGAGTTGGATGACGCGGCCCTCGTCGGCCAGCAGGCGAAGCATCGCGGCCACGCGGTCGGCGGGCGCGTGCAAAGCCTCGACCATCTCGGTCGGTCCGGCCGGCGCGAGACCGCCTTCGCGAAGGAGCGCCTTGATGCGGTCGGAAAGCGCCTGGTCCTCCGCCGAGACGCGCGACCCACGGCCGACGAGCGCGATCACCGCGCCTGAGCGGACAGCCGCCTTTTCCGCGACCAAACGCTCGAGCGCCTGGTCGAAGACAGCCGGCGAGAGCCCGACCTCCTTCAGAAGGTCCGCCGGGGCGACGCCCGCCCGGCGCGAATTGGCCAAGTGGAACGCCTCCAGCGCCTCGCGCAGTCGGTCGGCGGCGGCATCCACAACGTCGCGATGAACGAACCTCGTGCCGACCGCGACGACGGTGCCCTCGCCGCACAGGCGCTCGACGAGAGGGCGGACCTGTTCCTCGGGCGCGAGCGCCCGGCGGGCAAGCACGCCGGTGTCGATCGCTTCGCCGGATTCCTTCAGGCAAAGGGCGCACCACGCGGCGGGGTCGTCCAGGGCGTTGCGCCGGTCGGCGAGGGCCTGAAGCACCTCGGGGCGGTTTCGGCGAAGTCGGCGGTTGCTCGTGCCGAGGATCCGTCCGCCACCGAGGGTCGTGACGCGCCCGTCGGCAAGGTCTGCCATGCCGGCCCGGACGACGAAGCGGTCGCCGGGAGCGAGGGCGAGCGGCCGATCGAGGCGCAACTGAACCATTCGCCGCTCGCCCGGCGGGACCGCCTTGTCGTCGAGGATGGCGACGCGGGCGGTCGCGCGGGCGGTGCCGATGTACAGATGCACTTCCAGGTAATCCTTCATCGTGTGGGGGACGTGGGGCAACACGGACAACTCGGCCTCGGCGACGGTGACGGGCTCGAAGGCGTCGCCCGCGCAGGCCAGCATGCCGGTTTCGAGGGTTTCAGTTTCGACGCCGGCGAGGTTGACGGCAACGCACTCGCCCGCGCGGGCGACATCGGTTTCCTCACCGTACACTTCCAGGCGTCGGACGCGTCCCGTCAGACCGCCGGGGGAAATCACGAGCCGGTCGCCCAGACGCACCTCGCCACTCGTCGGCACGCCCGACAAAACGGTCCCGTAGCCGCGGATGGCGAACGCGCGCTCGATCCAGAGGCGAAAGAGACCGGTGCTCTGGTGCGGCTCGCACGCAGCGACCGCCTGGTCGAGGGCGGCGAAGAAACCCTCGAACCCCTCGCCGGTGACGTTCGAGATGCCGCAAATCGGAGCGCCTTCCAAGAACGTGCCGCCGACGAATGCGCGGACGTCCTCCTCGACGATTCGCCTGAGGTCGGCGTCCACAAGGTCGATCTTCGTGAGCGCGACGATGCCGCGCCGGACGCCCATGAGCGTCAGGATGTTGAGGTGCTCGCGCGTCTGGGGCATGATGCCATCGTCAGCGGCGACGACTAGAATGACGACGTCGATGCCGTGCGCCCCGGCGACCATGTTGCGGATGAAGTCCACGTGGCCGGGCACGTCCACGATGCCGACGATCCGCTCGTCGCGCATGCGGCAGGGGGCGAACCCCAGCTCAATCGTCAGCCCGCGCTCTTTCTCGGCGGCGAGGCGATCCGTGTCGCAACCCGTCAGGAGTTTCACGAGCGCCGTCTTGCCGTGGTCCACATGCCCGGCCGTGCCGAGCAGGATATTCTTCCGCGCGGAAGTCATTGGGCGACACGTCCCATGGCGTCGGCGACGGCGGGCAATTCCTTTTCCCGAATCGTCCGCACGTCCAGAACGACGCGGTCGTTCTCGATTCGCGCAAAGACGCACGCCTCGTCCGTCCGCAGGCGGCGCGCGAGTTCCTCGGCGCCGAGCCCCTCGACCACGACGGCGACGAGGCGCGTCGGCAATTGCTCCGTCGGCAGCGACCCGCTCCCCAGGTAGCCGACGCCCTCCACCACCTCCGCCCGGGCGGCAGGGGCGGACCGGCCGATGGCGGCGGCGAGCTCGCGGGCTCGCCCCTCGAGCGCTTCGGTCGACGTCGCCAGCGCACGGTACAGCGGATGCTCTCGCGCGAGGCGGTCCGGGTCGCGGAAAAGATGCAGCGTCCGCTCGAGGACCATAAGGCATGCCTTGTCGACGCGGAACGCGCGGGCGAGCGGGTGCTTGCGGATGCGTTCGACGAGGCTGCTTCGCCCTACGATGATGCCGCCCTGACCCGCGCCGATGAGTTTGTCGGCGCTCGCGATGACGACGTCGGCCCCGGCGGCGATGGACTCCTGGAGGGTCGGCTCGTGCGGCAGGCCGAACCGCGCGAGGTCCACGATCGCCCCCGCCCCGAGATCGTCGAACAAGACGAGTCCGCGCGCGTGGGCCAACTCGACCAGTTCGGCGAGCGGCACTTCCTTTGTGAACCCGACGACGCGGAAGTTCGAGGGGTGAACGCGCATGATGACGGCCGTCGCGTCGGTGATCGCGCTCTCGTAATCCGCAAGATGCGTGCGGTTGGTGGTTCCGACCTCGACGAGGCGCGACCCGCTCTGGGCCATCACGTCGGGCAGGCGGAACGCGCCGCCGATCTCAATCAGTTGCCCGCGCGAGACGATCGTTTCCCGGCCGGCGGCGAGGGCCGCCAGAACCAGCATCGTGGCGGCGGCGTTGTTGTTGACGACGGTGGCGGCCTCGGCGCCCGTGAGTTCCGCGAGGATGTACTCGACGCGCCGGTCGCGGTCGCTCCGCTTTCCGGTCTCGCGGTCGACGGCCAGGGTAACGTAACCCTTGAGTTCCTCGACCATCGAATCGACAACGCTCTCGGGCCAGACGCTCCGGCCCAGGCCGGTGTGGAGGAGGATGCCCGTGGCGTTGATCGCGCCGCGCAGGTGCGGTCTGGTGCGGCGGTCCAGGTGGCGTGCGGCTTCGGCGAGGACGAACTCGCCGGTGACGTGCCGGGCGCCGCACCGGCCGCCGGTGTCGCTGACGATGTGCCCGCGCAATTCCTCCAGCGCGTCGCGGAGACACTGAACGACGAGCGCGCGCGGATGGTGCTCGAGCCAGTCGGCAACGTCGGCGGAGGCGAGGAGTTTGTCCACCGAGGGCAGTTTTCGCAGAAGGTCCTGTTTGGCCGACGATGTCATGGGCGACTCCTCAAGTCCGGGTTCACCGGCATCCCTGCCTGGCGCATCGCGCGCGGCAACGCGTTGCAATCGCGCCGGGTTCTAGTCAGCCGGGGCCGGATCGGCGCGCTCGGTCCGGCTGAAGGCCGTTTTCACCTCGATCGCCTCGCACCGCGTGCACTGCATGCAGCGGATGCAGAGGGGGTCGCTGAGTTGCTTTTCGGGGGCGAGGTTCATAGGGCACATTTTCCGGCACGCGCCGCACTGGACGCATTTCTTCGGGTTCGCGCGGAGGAACACCGCCGAGAAGCGGTTGAACACGCCGAAGATCGCCCCCAGCGGGCAGAAGAGCGAGCACCAGGGCCGGAACTTGACGAACATCGCGACGACGATGAAAACGACGACCGCCCACTTCAGCGCGCTCATGCTGACGGCCGAACCGCCCCCTGCCGCTTCGCGCACCATGTTCGGCACCGCCCCTTCCAAGGCGCCCGCGGGGCAGACCCGGCAAATGAACAGGGGGTGCGCTTCGCCGAAGAAGAAAGGAACGGCCACCACGAGGCCCGCGAGGACGGCATACCGGAAGTAGCCGGTCCACGATGGCAACCGGACCTTCGGCACCGGGACTTTCGCGACCAGGTCCTGGAGGAAGCCGAAGGGGCACGCCCATCCGCAGACGAATCCGCCGACCAGCCCGCCGACCACGAGCAGCGTCCCGGCGGCGATGAACGGGACAACGTGAAGGGCGCTGAAGTTAGCCAGCACGCCGACGGGGCACGCAAAGAGCGCCAGCGGACACGCATAGCAGTGATACACCGACCCGCAGATAGTGTGAAGGCGCAGCGCGAGGGGGTCGAGCCAGACGAGGAGAAACGCCGCCTGGATCCACAGTCGGCCGCGGACAAAACGCGACGGTTTGGGTCGGATTCTGGGTTCGGCCATGGCCGCCATGGCCCGCCTTCACTTAATTCAGGTAGGGCACAGAGAAGGCGTTTCGCCTTCGCCGTAGGTTCGTTCGAGTTCGCCGGCGGGATTTCGCCGGAGGCCGCCGACCGTGA